>JAHJDO010000043.1 GCA_018812485.1 bacterium
CCAAGAGTAAAATTATAGAAAAAGTATGCTGTCTTGATAAAATAACCGAAAGTTGACGAGGTATATGGTTGATAATTCCCCCAATAACCTTTTGATCTAAATAAAAGATTTATTGTCATCCATGGAAGAAATAAAATCAACATGATCATATTTGTAATAAGCCATGGTTTTAATTTATTCCTTTTGTAGATTAATAAAAAAAGCCCCTGAGCAATAATAATAAGCCATGCATAATAGTGGCTATATACCAGCAAAAATGAGATTATTCCATAAATAATCCAGCGATGAGGTTTGTGTGATTCGCTTGATATTACATACCAAAAGCAGAATACTGAACATACGGACAGCAAGCCAACTAAGGCATATTCCCGAACTATTCTTGAGAACATTATATGAAGCGGTGATATAGCCAAAAGAAATGCAGATAACAACGCTACTTTCTTACCAAATAGTTTTCTGAAAAAGTAATATGATACCAGAATTGTCATTACGCCAAAGAAAGAGGAGAGTGTTCTTGTAAAAGCATCGGATGTCCCGAGTTTCAACCAGAAGTGAAGCAAAATATAATATAATGGTATATGTGGAGTGTTATGAATAAGACCGGATAACATAGATACAACTGGCTGTATTGCTCTATTGTACGATTCAAGTTCGTCGCACCAGAAACATCTGCCTTCAAGGTTGGCTAGGCGTAGAACAGATCCTAAAATTAGAATTAGAACAAAGATCCATTTGCTACGTATTTTTTTTGAGATAAGATTCATTTTATCACAATTATTTCATGACCCTAAGCACATGAAATCCAACTTTAATATTTAATTTAAATCGTTCCCATGACTTTAATATTCTTAATAATTGGCTAAGAATCTTAAAAGGCCTTAAATAAAATATTCTGTAAGCTTTTTTTAACCATTTTAATAGATCATCTTCACTTAAATCAGGTAATTTATGAACAGGTCTGGTATGAATTCCATATTTAGAATAATCAAATTCTGTTATCATCCCTGCCTTCATTAATTGATTAAAAACTTCTGTTCCAGGAAATGGTTTAAGAACATGAAACTTGGCAATATCAGGATTTATCTTTTTGGCAAATTCAATAGTGTCTTTGATTGTTTTCTCAGTTTCACCAGGCAGACCAAGCATAAAAAAACCCCATGTTTCAAAACCAATTCTTTTAGCCAAAAAATAAGCTTTCTCAATCTGCTTCAAGTTTATCCCCTTTTTTGCATTATTCAAGATAGTCTGGTTACCAGATTCAACACAAAAGGCAATACTATAAACTCCCATATCCTTCAAACACTTTAAAACTTCTTCATTTACCTGATCAACTCTTAAGCCGTTGGGAAAAGCAAATTTTATTTTAATGTTTCTTTTATTAAGCTCCTTGTGAATTTCGAAAACCCTTTTTTTATTTAATGTATAATTATCATCCCAAAAGTGTATTTCTTTAACCTCATATTTCTTAATTAAATATTCAATTTCATCAACCACATTCGGAGCGCTTCTAAACCTAACCATGGAACCAAACATCAGTTTTGTACAGCAGAAAGTACAGTTATGCGAACAGCCTCTGGATGTTATAATAGGCATAACGGGAGTTAAAAGCGAATCAGGATAGGTGTATTTCTGCTGATTATACAAATGCCTTGCAGGAAAGGGAATTTCATTTATGTTTTTTATAAGCTCTCTTTCTGAAGTATGAATTATTTTGCCATTTTCCTTAAATGATATTCCCTTTACTTCAGTATATGCTTTTTTGCCCTGAATAGCATATATCAAATCCAGGATTGTAACCTCTCCTTCACCTCTAACCACAAAGTCTATAAATTCAGACTGAGCACATGCGTCTGGAGCAATGGTTGCGTGTATTCCACCTAGAACAGTTACCGCATCAGTGTTTTTCTTAACTGATCTGCAAAGTTTTACAGCTTTTTCGTAAGTAGGGGTGGTAGCAGTAAAGCAAACTAATTCATAATAATCTTTAATAATTTTCGGAAATTGTTCCTCTGAAATTTTTTCCATATCTATATCAATTATCTTAACTTCATGCCCTGCTTTCTCCAGAACTGCACCAATATAAGCCAAACCTAATGGGGAATAATCAGGCGAACCAATCTTGCCATACACTTCAACTTGAGATGGATTAACCAGTAGTATTTTCATTTACTTTGCTTTCTCGCCACAACAGAGAAGAAAAGATCCCAATTTCTTAGAAATAGATAAATGTTCAAATAGAGTTTCCCAAAGGTTATAGAGAAAAAGAAATTTATTTACTGCCTTCAGTTCAACAGATTTATAAGGTATTCCCGAAATCGCCATTGCTTTTATCTTCTTAAAACCTGCTTTCTTCACTTTTATTTCAAGCTTTCTTTTAGTAAACAAGCGTTCATTAGATGTTAATCCTCTGCTGGAGTAGAATGGAGATTTCGGATGACGGTAGAGTGCCATTATTGGATTATTCAAATTAGTATCATAGGAGAACATTCTTCCACCACTTTTCAAAATTCTAAACCCTTCATCAAGCACTCCAGAAAAATCAGGAAAATGATGAAGTACCCCACTATATATAATAATGTCAAATGAATTATCCTTTAATCCGGTTTTTTCAATATCTCCAACCAAAAATTTTACATCAAGTATATCTTTCTTTGCTTTGATGATGCTTTTTGTGGAAATATCCATACCCATTATGACTAGATCAAGTTTTTTTAATCTCTGAGTGAAGGCTCCTGTACCACACCCAAGATCAATAACCCTTTCTCCTTTTTTGGGACAAACTAAATTTTCAAATTCACTGAGTAATTTTTGATAGCCTTTTTCTTCTAGAACTTCGTATCTCTTTTGTTCACTATAGTGGTCAAAAAACTCTTTTTCCACCTTTTTATTTTGTCTTCCCAAAGAGAACATCCTTATTGTAATTCGTTAAATTTATAAATACTTCTTAACATCTTTATCAAAACAAGCACATTGAGATTTGACTTACCATGTTTTCTGCTTTTTATTTCTCACAGACTATACACTAAAAAAGCGTGTAAATAAAAGGGGCAACTGTGGAACTTTCAGTTAAGACTATAAATAGACCAAGCAGAATAAGCATGATAATTATTGGTGTTAACCACCACTTTTTCCTAACTCTAAGAAAAAACCAAATTTCTTTTAGTATTGCTATCTTTGACATAAATTTTTCTCAAAACATTTTTCTGTAATCTAAACTATCAGAGCTGAGGTCTTTATTCAACCAATAAGTCTTAGCCTTTTTATCTATTTTTTTAGCAAGCTGATCCTTCTTTACGACTCTCATTAAAAGTCCAATCGGTGTGAATATGAGATAGTAAGCTATTATTAAAACTAATTTTGTAATCAACTGAGAAATGCCAAACCATATCTTGGATAAAATGAAGTGGATGGGTTTTAAATATAGCGGCCTCAATAATCCTATTGATAAAAAAATGATACTTGCAGAAATGGAATATATAAACTTGGAATTGTGCTTTAAAAATAATATTAAGCTCAAAATAAAAAGAGCAATTCCCGCCGAGATGCCAAATCTCCAGAGCTCTTTTTTCTCATCTTTTAATTTAAAATTCATAATTAAAAATCCGGAATTTTATTGATTAATCCAGTCCAAATTTCTTCTTCCAGTCAACATCCTTTTCCAAAGGCTTCTGCGCTTTTTTATCAAGCAGGTACTTTCCCATTATGAGATAATCCATGTTCGTTCGCATAAAACACAAATAGGCATCTTCAGGACTGCAGACTATAGGTTCCCCTCTTACATTAAATGAAGTGTTTATTACTAGAGGGCAACCCGTTTTTTGATAAAATGAATTTATCATATTATAGTACAGGGGATTGTTATCTCTTGAGACGGTTTGTATTCTTGCTGAGTAATCCACGTGAGTAACAGCTGGAATTCCCGAACGCATAGCCTTGAGTTTATCTATTCCACATAGTTTTTTTTCATCTTCACTTAGTTCTCTTCGCATCTCCTTTTTTACAGGCGCAACAAACAGCATATATGGACTTCCTCTATCAAGATCGAAGACATCAGAAACTTTTTCCAAAAGAACACTTGGAGCAAACGGTCTAAATGATTCACGGAACTTTATTTTTAAATTCATTATTGACTGCATCTTTGCTGAGCGGGGATCACCTATGATGCTTCTTGAGCCTAATGCTCTTGGACCAAATTCCATTCTTCCTTCAAACCAGCCAATAACATACTCGTTTGCAACCAGCTTTGAAATTACCTCGGGTATTTCCTCAATTTCAAGCTTCTTGTAAGGAATATTATTTTTTTCTATGAAATTTAGTATGTAACTATCATCATATTCTGGCCCAAGGTAAGAAGCTTTCTGAAAATCCCGCAAGCCAGATGCCTTTCTAGGTTTTTTGAGAAATCCATACCAGCAGGCTAAAGCTGCTCCAAGCGCTCCACCAGCATCTCCTGCAGCAGGCTGAATCCAGATCTCTTCAAAAGGCCCCTCTCTAAGTATTCTCCCATTACCAACACAATTCAGAGCTACACCACCTGCCAGACAAAGGTATTTTTGATGTGTTATTCTATGAACATGATTAGCTAATTTGAGCATTATTTCCTCTGTAACTTTTTGTATGGAATGTGCAATGTCCATTTCTCTCTGAGTAAGCAGTGTTTCAGGCTTTCTGGGCTTTCCTCCAAATAGCTTGTTGAACTTGCTGTTTGTCATTCTGAGACCTGCGCAATAATCAAAATACTCCATATTAAGCCTGAATGAACCGTCATCTTTCAGGTCTATTAACTCTTCCATAATAATGTTGTAATATTTAGGTTTTCCATAAGGAGCAAGCCCCATGACCTTATACTCGCCAGAATTCACTTTGAAGCCGGTATAATAGGTAAAGGCAGAATACAAGAGTCCCAAGGAATGCGGAAATTTCATTTCGTATTGAAGTTTCACAAGGTTTCCTTTACCTATTCCAAAACTAGCAGTTGTCCATTCCCCAACACCATCCATAGTTAGTATTGCTGCATCTTTGAATGGAGAAGGATAAAAAGCTGAAGCTGCATGAGAAAGGTGATGATCTGAAAACAGGATTTCGCCATTATACCCTAATTCATTTTTAATTAAGTCAGGTATCCAAAGCCTCTGCTTGATCCACAGAGGAATAGACTTTAAAAACGATCTTACTCCCACAGGAGTATATGAGAGATATGTCTCCAGAATCCTTTCGAACTTTACAAGGGGTTTTTCATAAAAGCAAACATAGTCCAAATTATTGACCGTTATTTTAGCAAAAGACAGACAGAACTCTACAGCATTCTTAGGAAATTCAAAGTCGTGCTTTTTTCTTGTAAATCTCTCCTCTTGAGCAGCCGCAATGATCTCTCCGTCTTTTATAAGACAAGCTGCTGAGTCGTGATAAAAACAGGATATTCCGAGAATATACATAATTAGCTTTTAATAAATAATTCTATGTTATCTTCTTTTTAATTTAAAATTTGGAATCAGAAATTAAGCATTCATATAACGCTTCTGCTATTATTTGATGTCCAAGCTTGTTTGGATGATGGTCATCCTCTGATGCCCAGAGTTCTCTTTCATCCTTACCCAAAAATTCAGGGAGAAAATCTATGTATTTTATATTATTTCGTCTACAAAACATGGATATTTTTTTATGAGCATATTCATATTTATAATCTTTAAGATCCTCCAAAATCGGGAATATTAAGACAACCAGATTCGAATTGCTCTCATTTGCAATCGCATCCAGCTTTTTAATGGCTTTCTTAAGCTCCATTAAGCCTGTATTCTCATCTTTGTAAAGTTTTTCCATGTATGCCTGTTTTAATAAACGAATATCTTTTTCTCTAGAAACATCTTTTTTTATAAATCCGAATTTTCTGGTTCTCTCAAGTCTTAACTTAATAAATGAATAAGTATATGGAAAACAGTCTGAGTAGATCTCCTTTGCTCTTACGAGAAATCTGTTTTTGCGAAAAGCAGAATCAGGTATGCCTGATTCTGCACAGTAGGGACCCACATTTATCATAACAATATCAGGTGAGAATTTCATTAGCTTCTTGTCAATAACCAGCTTACCAGTTTGCTCAGTATTTAAGCTGCATATTCCAGCATTTATAACCTGTATTGATTGAGCTGGATTCTTTCTTCTGAGAATGGATTCTAATTTTCTAAGATATGTATTCCTTTCTTCAACCCACATTCCAAACGTCCATGAATCGCCTAACCCAAGTATTCGAATTGTTCCTTGGGGTTTTCTCAGAGGAAAATCTACATTTCGCATGCCATATTTGTTGATACTACAGTCCGTATTATACACTTTGCCTCTAAAACCTGCGGTAAGATCTAAATATTGTCCTTTATAGTTCCATGAATACATTCTAATAGCTGTTGCTCCTTTGGGAAAATCTATAGTTCTCAAAATAAACTCTATAACAAAAAGAGTAATGATGAGAGCAACAACAAAAATGAGAAAATTTAAAGATACGGATTTATTACTTGACATGAAGTAATAAATCTCTTACTGCCTGATATTTGGATTTCATTCTATATTTAATAATCAGAGAAATCATCTTGAGTCCCAGAAGAAAAGCCACATGTTTTTTCCCTGTAACAGAGGAGAGACCGACCCTCCTGCTATAATTTAAAGGTATTTCAAAAAAATTTATTTTATTAATTATTACTAGAAGCATGAGCTCCACACCAAAGTGCGAGCCGCCTACTGTGAATTGATCCTTTATTTTTTCTAACGCATTTCTACTCAGAAGCTTCATTGTGCATCCAACATCTGTAAGAATAGTTGTATTGAATAATACTTCTATGAGCTTTGCAACTGTCCAGTTTCCCCATTTGAGAAAAAACCCCATGTTTGCGCCTTGCATTATCAGCTCTTTTGTGGTCCTGGTACCAAAGACTGCCTCAAACTCCTCAGAATAGGCTAATAGTTTTATCACATCCCTCCCTACAAATGTCCCGTCAGGTTCACTTATTATAACAATATCTCCTTTTGCTTCTTCAAACCCCCGTCTTATTGCAAATCCATAGCCTTGTTTCTGTTCAAATACTTCTTTTGCTTTTGTCTTTGCTACTTCCTGAGATGTCCCAGGAGCAGCATTATTGTTTACCACAATTATTTCATCAACATATCCGCTTGAGAAGAAGTCTTGAATAGCCTCCTGAACAGATTCTTTCTCGTTGTATGTAGGGAAAATTACAGAAACTATTTTATCTTTCCACATATCTGTATTGTTTTAATTGTGTTATACCAAAAACAGCAAAAAGTATTAAAAACGGCATTAGAGGTTCTCTGTATCTTATGCACGCAAGCATTATCATGTGAACACCCGTATAATAGATAATCAGTAGGTATATTAAGCTTGTGTATTTGAATTGTCTAAAGGATAGCGGCATGCCTATAAACCACAATATTAAAATAGGAAGAAAACTTAAAAAATATATTATAGCATATACCGGTTTTACCTGAGGAAATTTTGTATTTGGAAATGGACGCCAGAGCTGTATGAATCTATCCATCGCATTCCTCAGGAATTGATCAGTATTGTTTTTTATAAATTTAAATCCGAAATTGTAATACGCCTTCTGCCTTTCAACTTCACCTAGCCCTTCTGCAACTTTATCTTCATATTTACTGCAAAAACCAGTTTTTGAATGAAGCGTACCAGGATTGTTGCCTCTAATAAAGACCTCTGCTCCATCAGTAGACAGAGGAACAAAGGCGTTTAGCACCAAATAATTTCTTATAACCCAGGGAGAGATAATTAGCATGGCAGATATTAAAAGAACAGCAAAATGTCTTATGGCACTTAGCTTGCTTTTATAAACAACAAGCATCCATAAAAGATAGAAAGGAAGAAAACCTGCTAATATGGACCTGGTCAGCAAAGAAAGTCCAAGCAGAATGCCAGCCGCATATGAAAATACCAGTTTGCTTTTCTGAACAGCTTTAAGCAGAAAATACACAAGAAACACCAGAAATAATGTATAGGGGCATTCTGACAGGATATGAATACTATACCAGGTATGCTGCGGGCTGAGAGCCAGCAATAAGCCTGTCAATACGGCAAGTTTGAGTCTGAAGATATCTCTCGCAATTAAATACAGCCCAACACACGTAATGGACCCTATCATTATAAAAAAGAGTCTTAAGGCAAGTATGTTATCTCTACCAAAAACAGCTAATATCCCTGCATGTATTAATGGAAACAAAGGAGGTCTGAAAGCACGGAATTCCCCTTCCAAATATCCTTTCCCATCTAGTAAGTTATCAACTATTGTTTGATATGTCATATCTCCGTATTCAAGATTATGTATGTCGACAAAAAACAAACCAATAATCCTGAATAACAGGGCTGTTATGAAAATAAAAAGAACTGCTTTCCCCCTAGACTGCATGCAAATTAAACTGTTCAATCTTTCTTTCATATCTCCCCACCAATTTCAACCGTAAGTGTAATAGCTTTATTCACTAAAATCAAGGGAATTGGGAAAACCCAGAACTGTCAGTTTATTGTATTACAAGGTAGTTTAGTATCGTTTTTGCCCAAAATAAACTTTTTTCTTGACATTTATGTATTTTGATGTTAGTATTTCGCACATGAGTGAAATAATGACTATAAAAGAGCTGGCTGGTTACATTAAAATGAATGAGAGAACAGTCTATAAACTTGCTAATAATGCAAAGATCCCTGCTGTAAAACTTTCAAATCAGTGGCGTTTTAAGAGAAAAACAATAGATGAGTGGCTTGAAGCACAAATGTATGAAAATTGCCCTTATCCAAAAACAAAAATGTGAGGAGGTGAAGTAAATGTATAGATGTGAAATATGCAAAAATGAAGTGGATTCAGTGTATTTTAAAAACAACAAGGAAGTCTGTGAAAAATGCTACAGAGGACATAAAGTAGAAATAGACAAAGTAGAGATTAATTCCTCGCTTATAGAAGAGCATGCTGGGCAGACTGCTGTTGCAGTAAACTAAGGGGTTGGAATAGGATCTCGTTTATGCTGTGAACTTGATATCATACTCATTACTTTATGGAGTTTTCGTCTGTCTATGTCTTTGGTATTATTGCTTTCGATTGCCCTTAGAATACTGTCTGCCTCGTCATATAAAAGGCCCATTTCATCTTCATCAAATTGATCTGGCCATAGGCCTGCAGAGGGTCTTCTTGCTATAATCTCTCGTGGCATGCCTAACTCTTTTGCCAACTGCCTTACCTGAGTCTTAAACAAATTACCCAGAGGAAGAATATCAGCTGCTCCATCTCCGTATTTTGTATAATAGCCGAGTTCTATTTCTGTCTTATTCCCACATCCAGAGACCAGATATCCATAGTTAGCTGCATGGTAGTATAATGTAAGCATCCTTAGTCTTGGTTTCAGGTTTGCTCTGGCTATATTGTTTTCAGAAGCTGGTAAAACCTCCAGAAGCTTTTTAAATGACTCATCAAGAGATATTTTCTTAACTGGAATTGAGTACTTGTTTGCAATCAGAAATGCCATATCTTCATCGTTATTCTGACTCTCACATGGCATTATCAATCCAAGACAATTGTCCTTGACAGCCTTCTGGCAAAGAACACCAACACAGGCAGAATCTATACCCCCGCTAAGGCCAAAAACTAAACCTTTGGCTCCTGACCTCTCCACTTGCTTTTTAAGCCATGAAACTAGCTTTACTGATATATTTTCCATTTTTATATTTTATTGCACAAACAACATCTCTCTATACTTTGGTAAATCCCAATGTTCATCAGCTACAACACATTCAAGTTCATCAACATGTTTTCTTATATGCTCCATTAGAGGTTTTAATTCTTCAAAGAATAAATTAGACTTCTCCTCTGCTTTCAGATCGCCGGCTTTCTTCAGAAGCCCCTCCATTCTACGTGTATGCTTTCTCACATAATATATCTTATCTGTTACATTCGTTAAGTGATTTTTAAGATCTTCAAAAACTTCTTCTTTAATCTTCAAACCAGCATTCTTCCTTAAGAAGACCAGATCTGTAAGATTCTTCGCCAAAAGCCCCTGATAATCAAAGCCTGCTGGTACCACATTTGAGTCCACCATTTCACGCAAAGTATTGGCTTCAATCTCCAATTTTTTATTATACAGATCAATCCATATATTATATCTTGAAACTAATTCTCCCCTTGTAAGCACACCATATTTCTCAAACAGCGCTATGTTCTCCTCCTTAATAAGAGTTTTAAGCGCCTTAGGTGTTGAAGGTTCATTAACCAGCCCTCTTTTTCCCGCTTCTTTTATCCAGCTTTTAGAATAATTATCACCTTCAAATCTAATTGATTTAGTTTCTCTAATTATTTTTCCCAACACACTCAACATCTTCAAACTAAAATTCTTGTGATTAGACTCCTTTTTTATTCTATCTGTAATATAATCTATAGACTCTGCGACAATTGTATTAATAACCATAATAGGTGTTGAAATATTCTGGGAACTGCCAACTGCTCTAAATTCAAATTTATTACCAGTAAAAGCAAAAGGAGAAGTCCTATTTCTATCAACTGCATCTTTATTAAATGTCGGCAATTTGCCAATGCCCAAATTTACAATATCCTGCTTGCTAAATTCTGCTTTTTTACCCTTTTCTATTGTATTGAGAACCTTTGTTAACTGGCTACCGATAAACACTGACATAATTGCAGGCGGAGCTTCATTAGCTCCAAGCCTATGCTCATTGCCTGCTGAGGCTATACTGGCATATAATAGATCAGCATGTTTGTAAACAGCCAGGATTACAGCTATTAACAATACCAGAAACTGCAAATTGTCTTCTGGCGTATTCCCATGATTAAAAAGATTATTGCCATTATTATCCGACAGAGACCAATTAATGTGCTTTCCACTTCCATTTATACCTGCAAATGGTTTTTCATGTAAGAGACATACCATATCATGTTTCAAGGCGATCTTTTTGATAATATCCATAAGAAGTTGATTGTGATCTGCTGCAATATTGGAGTCCTCAAAAACAGGAGCAAACTCAAACTGGTGAGGAGCAACTTCATTATGTCTGGTCTTTAAAGGAATACCCAATTTATATGCCTCAATACTTACATCATTCATATAATTTATAACGCGCTCTTTAATTGAGCCAAAGTATTGATCTTCCAGTTGCTGTCCTTTTGGAGATGATGCTCCAATTAGTGTGCGTTCTGTCATAAGTAAATCCTGTCGCATTCTATAAAACCGCTTATCTATTAAAAAATATTCCTGTTCAGCGCCACAATCTGAAAAAACCCTTTTTACGTCCTTATGCTCGAAAAGCTTTAAAAGCCTAACTGTTGCTTTGTTAATAGCCTCATCAGAGCGCAGTAGAGGAAGCTTTTTATCAAGCGCTTCTCCATGATATGAAATGAATATGGATGGTATACACAGAGTTTTTCCGAGTTCGCATTCTATAATAAACGCAGGACTTGAAGGGTCCCATGCTGTATATCCACGCGCTTCAAAGGTAGTTCTTATACCTCCGCTTGGAAAGCTGGATGCATCAGGTTCACCCTGAATAAGCATTGATCCGCTAAACTTCTCAATAGCTCTGCCTTCTCCATCAAGCGAAATAAAGCTATCATGCTTCTCAGCTGTAAGACCTGTCATAGGCTGAAACCAGTGTGTATAATAAGTCGCTCCCTTTCCAATTGCCCAATCCTTCATTGCCTTTGCTATTTCATCTGCTTCCTTCATGCTGATTGTTTTTCCTTCATCAAGCCAGCGCCTAAATGATGCAAAGGTCTTTTTACTTATGTGTTTTTTTATCACAGAAATACTAAACGTGTTTTCACCAAAATAGTTTGATACTCTTTTAGGTAACTTTTCCACGCTCAATTTAACACCACTAATTTTCCCTAATACATCTTGTCTTATACTCATCTTATTCTCTCTCCTGATATAATCTGCCTTGAAACGTGTTCATTTGTAGAAGTTTCTCTTCTATTTTACCCAGCGCTCTGTTTTTGTCAACAATCCACATCGGCGCTATGAGAAATTCCATGGGGCAATCTGCAGTTATTCTCTGAATCACAGTATCTGGCCAGATACGTTCCAGAAATCCCACAGCCAAATTCACATACGCATCTAATTCCAATGGCTTATACTGCCCTTTATTATAAATCTCTTCCAGCTTTGTTCCTTTTATTATATGAAGAGGATGAATCTTTATACCATCTAATTTAAGCCTGCCTAGAACTTCCGCAGTTTCCAAAATCTTCCCTTCAGTCTCATGAGGAAGTCCTATAATCACATGAACACATATCTTTATGTTTTTCCTTTTTCTTGTCAGATTCACAGCTTCTAGAAAATCTTTATAAACATGCCCCCTGTTTATAAACTCTAAAGTCTCATTATGTGTGGTCTGAAGCCCATACTCAATCCATACTTCGTAATCAGATGTATAGCTTTCAATTAGATTAAGAATCCCCTCATTTATACAATCAGGACGAGTGCCAATGGATATGCCTACAACATCTTCAAATTCCCTGATAGTATCATACTTTTTCTTCAAAACTTCTAAAGGAGCGTATGTATTTGTATATGCCTGAAAATACACTATAAATTTCTCAGTCTTAAATCTTCTCCTACCAAACTCTATGCCTTTAGCAATCTGCTCTTCTATTGGCAGTGAAGCAGTACGGCTGTTAAAGCTGAATCCCTTATTATCACAATAGATACAGCCGTTTTTACTCCTTGAGCCGTCTCTATTAGGGCAGGAGAATCCTGCATCTATGCTTACCTTATAAACCCGCACTCCAAAACGTTTCCTGAGATATTTAGAAAATTTGGAATATCTTCTTATTGTGCTCACTATTTACTTTCCACTTCTCACTTTTTTTAAAAATACCATTAGAATCATGATTGCTGCAGGGGTTACGCCAGAAATGCGATTCGCCTGACCCAGTGATACAGGCTGGAATTTTCCCAACTTTTCCTTAATCTCTTTTGATAATCCGGGAATATTTGCATAGTCTAAATCCCTGGGAATCCTTATCTTCTCAAGATCCTTAAATCTCTCTATATCTCTAATCTGCCTCTGAATAAAGCCAGCATATTTGACCTCTGTCTCTATCTGGGTCAGCACATCGTCAGCTAAGTCAATTCCGAAAGTATTCGACATGGAAACTATTTGTATTAGTTTTTTAATGCCAACTGCTGGACGTCTGAGAAATTCCTCCAGAGAAACAGTTTTTTTAATAGAAGGGATATTGAGCTTTTCCAGTTTTTGATTTGTTTCCCTTGAAGGTCTTATTTTCTCTCTTCTTAAATATTTTAATCCTTGTTCAATTTTTTTCTGTTTCGCAACAGTTTTATCAAAATTATCTTTCGAAACAAGGCCTGCTTCATATCCAATTTTTCTTAACCGTAAATCTGCATTATCTTCACGAATAACAAGGCGGTGCTCAACGCGTGAAGTAAACATCCTGTATGGCTCATTCGTACCCTTAGTTACAAGATCATCAAGCAGTACACCAATATAACTGGTAGAGCGATCCAGTATAAGAGTATCTTTCCCTTTCATCTTTAGCACAGCATTTACTCCTGCAATCAGTCCTTGTGCTGCAGCTTCTTCATATCCTGTAGTACCATTAATCTGTCCTGCCAGATATAAACTACTAATTAGCTTTGTTTCCAGAGTAGGATAAAGCTGCATGGAATCAATAACATCATGCTCTATTCCATAACCCATATGTGTGGGCTTTGCCTTCTCCAACCCCTTAATTGAGTGCAAAAAATCTATCTGGATATCTTTCGGCAGACTTGTAGCAAGCCCGTTAGGATAGAAATCAAATGTGTCCAGACCCTCAGGTTCCAGAAATATCTGATGACGACTTTTATCAGCAAACTTTACTATTTTGTCTTCAATTGAGGGGCAGTATCGCACTCCTGTGCCACGGATTATGCCTGTAAACAGAGGCGACTTACTCAGTCCGGATCGGATAATCTCGTGTGTCTTTTGATTGGTATGGGTAATATAGCAGGGAACTTGTTTTCGGTCTATGCATTGCGTTGAAAAAGAAAACGGTATTGGTTCTTTATCTCCCTCCTGAATCTGGAGTCCTGAAAAATCAATTGTTCTTCCATCCAGACGCGGACAGGTCCCTGTCTTAAAACGAAGAAGTTTAAATCCTAAATCCTTTAAGGAATCCGAAAGTTTTGTTGCTGCTTTTTCCCCCATTCTACCGCCTGAAAAATGCTTAAGCCCTAAATGAAGCAGCCCGTTCAGAAATGTGCCGGGAGTAATAACCACTGTTTTAGAGAGAATGTTCCCGGAACTGGTTTTCACTCCAATAACAGACATATTCTTTGCAACTAATCCTATAACCTGTCCCTCTGTTACATCCAGATTTTTCTGCTCATTTACAACATTCCTCATATAAAATTTGTACTTTTTCCTGTCTATTTGCGCACGAGAGGAACGTACTGCAGGCCCCTTGGAAGAATTGAGCTGGCGAAACTGTATGCCTGAGTAATCAGCTGCCTTTGCCATTTCACCGCCAAGAGCATCTATTTCCTTAACAAGCTGCCCCTTGCCTATTCCGCCAATTGCAGGATTGCAGGACATAAAACCAATATTATCTTTATTCATTGTGATGAGCAATGTCTTAGCGCCCATTCTCGCGCTAGCCAGAGCCGCCTCGCACCCTGCATGTCCCGCACCAACAACAATCACATCATATTTCATCTTTCTACGCCTATTTACTTTATTCGTTTTCATTAACGGCTATTATAACATTTTTTTAAACAGTTTTTCTCATACATAAAAAGCAGGGCAAGAAAAACCAGAAAGAAGGTTCCCAGAAGTTTGTCAAAACCATCGTTTTTAGCACAGTTCATACCTGTTACCCCTGCAATAGTGAACAATAAAATCCGCAAGATATTTGATATCAAAATGAATAGAGGTATGCTGGCTATCCATATCAATGTTTGTGCGAGGTTAAATTTACATATCCACGGCAAAATTGATAAAAACATTAGCAATATAATCAGCGTATCCAGCCCTGAACAACGTTCCACAAGAATAAGCGTAAAATCAGATACTGTTACCGAATAATTCTCCAATGACAGCTTAACCGGCATACCAAGCTGATCAAAAAAAGTACCAACGATAATTGTATTAAGACGATTAATCCAGTGACTCAAAAAAGAGAGTCTCCATTCAAAAGGATAGAGAAAAATAAGAAAAAAACATGGGAAAAGGACTTTTTTTGCCTTCTTCATACCATAAAAAAGACAACATAGACTGAATGCAAAAACAACGAGTGCAGCCCCTTCAAAAAAATACATTCCGAAAAAAAATCCGTATAAGAAAATCAGAAAGCCCAAAAGGAGAAAGACAAAGAAACAAAATATACCGCTGGCATTCTTCTCCAGTTTAAAAGGTAAGCTTGTCTGAGCATGCCTGAAAAGAAGATAGGATATCAGAGGTGTAAGTAAAATATAAAAATACATAGGCTGGTGGTGGTAAATGCTCAGTATCCATAAAAAATATCCATGGAAGAGAACCTGAATAATGAGAGAAACCAGTAATATCAGGAATATTTTTCCCCTGTCAGTCTGAATCCTCATTCCTTTTTCTCCTCCATAATCCCAGAAGAAGAACTCCTGACGCTATAATAACAACAACCGCTGAACCAGGCAGAGGAGCTTTAGCTGCCGCAGGAGGAGCAACCGGAGCAACTGGAGGAGGAGGAACAGGAGGCCTAGGCCGCCATCCCCAAGCATACCCAAGTTGATTGGTACCAAAAATAAAAAACACAATTAGAATGACAAGGATTTTGACTTTCATTGTTTTTCCTCACATGTTAATGGTCTAGTTTATATACTCAACTTATGATTATACAGAAATTTTTGTGGGTTTTACAGAAAAAAGAAAGAGTGTGTCAGATAAAATTTAAAAGTGCACAGTTTTTAAGCGATTTAAGTTTTAAAAGTGCACACCTAAAAAGCCCCCAAGAATTGGGGGTTTGGGGCATAC
>JAHJDO010000044.1 GCA_018812485.1 bacterium
AACTCGAAGAGTTATACACAGAACGGCAGTATCCACAAGGTGAAGAGAAGTAGCATAAACAATTTAGGAGATGACTGATAATTTACAGTCCTTAGGAGAGATTGATAGTATGAATTTGCATAAAACTTCTTGCATTACCTTCCGATACTGTTAATTACAAATTCATTAGAATAGGCGGGTTGCTTTATGGTAATAAAAATTAAAACTAAGAAAAGGAAAAATAAAAAAAACTTAGCCATCTCTTCTCTTTAATTCTACATTTAACGATCTAAATCACCCGCCTGGGGAGCCGCCAAGTGGCGAGACAGGTCGGGTGGATTGATTTGTTATGAGTTCATTTTTCATTTATTTATTCAAATTTTCCTAACGGCTCTCCCAGTAACCTCGCAACTTCTTCATTAGTATTTAGAAAGACATTATAGACATTTACATCCAATTTATTGTCTTTCTTGTGTGCAAATACGATATATTTTTTATCTTTCTCGAAATAAAAACCGCGTCCCGTGAATTTATTAAACACCGTGTGCAATACCACTCTATTACTGTTTATCCCTTTCCAGTAGTAGCAAACATCAAATACTACCTCAATTCTTGGTTCTTTTTTCCCCGAGATTTTATCCCACAAATTGAAATTAATTTTTATAACTTCCCCTTTAAATATTACATCAGCATCTTCATATTGTTTTTCAATCGAAGGGCCAAGACCAGACCATGCATAAAGAGAATTTACATATAGCAATGTAAATATAAAACATATTAAAAATATATACGTATAAGATTTTCCATTTCTTATTTTACTCATAACAATCAATACACGGAATACATCTATTCCCTCGTTATAAAACTGTTTTAATTATACCCAATTTATTATGCTTTAACAAGACAATGCAGACTATTACCCTCTTGGATGAAACTTTTGGTGAACTTCTCTGAGACGGGCTCTGTCTATGTGAGTATAAATTTGTGTGGTGGAAATATCCACATGACCAAGCATTTCCTGAACAGACCTTAGATCCGCGCCATGGGAGAGAAGATGCGTAGCAAAACAGTGCCTTAATGTGTGAACTGTTATCTCTTTATTCATGCCCATTAATACGGAGTACCTTTTTATTATTTTCCATATACCCTGTCGTGTATATCTCTTGCCAAGCCGGGTTATAAAAAGCATATTACTGTTCCCTCTGGCAACATATTTGCTCCTTACTACATCTATGTATTTTTTTACAGCTTTTTGAGCTTTTCTGCCAACAGGTATAATGCGCTCCTTTGAGCCCTTGCCAATACACTTCAGATAACCCTCATGCAAATCTATATTATCAATAGGAAGATTGATAAGCTCTGATACTCTCATACCTGTAGCATAGAGGAGCTCAAGTATTGCTTTATCTTTTATTCCCTGTTCTTTATTATCTGGTAAAGTCAACAATTTCTCTACTTCATCCTGAGAAAGCACTTCTGGTAAAGACAAACCTGTTTTTGGAGAATCTAAATTTAGAGTAGGATCGTCGTTTATTACATCTTCATTAACCAGAAACTTATAAAACATTCTTACGGCAACTAGATTTCTTGAAATGGAACGTATGGCAAGCTTGCTTTTTCTAAGATAAATAAGATAGGCTATTATATCTCTGGGACCTACACCTTCTATGCTGACACTAGATTCTCTATCCAAAAAACCCAAGAATTTAGTTAAATCTCTTTTATAAGCCTCTAATGTGTTGAGAGCGAGCCCTCGTTCTACTGAAAGATAATCTATAAACTGGTCAAGTAATTGATTCATACAAGAAAAGGATTGCTTTCTCTTTCTTTTCCAATTGTAGAATCCGGGCCATGTCCGGGATATATAACAACATCCGAATCCAAAACCATGAGTTTTTCTTTAATGCCTTTTATTAAATCTATGCCAGAACCCGAAGGGAAATCCGTTCTACCTACTGAGCCACAAAAAAGCGCATCGCCTGTAAATACTGTTTTTCCTTTTCTAATAAAAATAGAAATACCTCCTGGAGTATGTCCCGGAGTAAACAATATCTCCAGTTCGAGGTCTCCGACTTCTATTATTTCTCCTCCGTTAAGCACAAGATCTGCTGAAGGAGATACATAGTTCATAGCAAAATCTGCTGAGAGATTTTTAGAAGCATCTATAAGCATATCTTTATCATTTGCATGAATTAATATTTTTAAATCTTCAAATTCTTGCTTTATATTCTCATTAGCACCTATATGATCTCCGTGGCCATGTGTATTAATAATATATTCCGGATTCAGATGCTCCTTCTTAACCTCTTCTATAATTCTGGAGCTTTCTGCTCCCGGATCAACTATAAAAGCCTTTTTTGTCCGCTCACATCCAATTATATAGCAATTAGTTTCAAGGAATCCGACTACTAACTTCTTAATTATCATCATTATCCTTAACCATTTTCAAAAATTCTTCTTCTGTTAGTATAGTAATTCCTAATTTCTTAGCTTTATTATATTTAGAGCCAGGGGAAGTACCTGCAAGTAAAAAACTTGTTTTTTTACCAACACTTTCGCTTATACTTCCTCCAAGCCTATTTATTATTTCGGAAGCCTGATGTCTCTTATACTTAGTTAGTGTCCCTGTTAGGACGAAATTTTTACCTGCAAAATTTTTGCCTGCAAAAACTTTACTTGAGAGAGATTCTGCTTCTAAAATCTCTGATTTTTCTTCTTCCATTTTTATACCGGCATTCTTTAGCTTCCCTAACACCTCTATTGTGTCTGGCCTTCTAAAAAAGCATGAAATGCTGCTTGCCATTATCTCACCTATTTCCCCTATTGCTTCAAGCTCCTCTTTTTTCGCTGTTCTTAATTGCTCAATAGAAGAAAAAAATTTTGCCAAAATCTCTGCAGATAAAATTCCCACATGTGGGATTCCAAGCGCAAAAATCAATCTTGATAGAGACCTGTTTTTGCTTTCTTTGATATTTCTTATTATTTTATTTGCCAGAATATCTCCCATTCGTTCTAATTTAATAAGATTGTCAAACTCTAAAAAATATAAATCCGCATAATCCTTAACGACTTCTTTCTCTACAAGCTGAGTTATAATTGCAGGACCCATGTTTTCTATATCCATTGCACGTCTTGAAGCAAAATGCTGTATTCTTCTCTCAAGTTGAGCAGGGCACCTCAGATTCTCACATCTGTACGCAACTTCTCCTTTTGCTTTCTTTACATCACTGCCGCATACAGGACACTTATCCGGCATTATAAACTCTCTTTCTTTCCCTGTGCGGACCTCTTTTATAACGCTTACTATCTTGGGAATAACATCTCCCCCCTTTTCAATCACAACTCTATCCAAAATTCTAATATCCTTGCGGATTATTTCGTCCTGATTATGCAATGTAGCCCGACTTACCGTTGTGCCTGCCAAAGCAACTGGTTTAAGCACAGCAACAGGTGTTAATATTCCTGTTCTTCCTACCTGTACAACAATATCCTCAAGAATCGTAGTTGCCTGTTTTGCGGGAAATTTGTATGCTATCAGCCAGCGTGGGCTTTTACCTGTAGCACCAAGCTTGTGCCTTTGGGTTATTGAGTTTACTTTTATTACCATGCCATCTGTTTCATATCCTAACTCCTCACGCTTTAATTGCCAGGTATTGCAATATTCAATAACTTCACTAATAGTCTTGCAATACTGAATGTGAGGATTTGTGCGAAACCCATATTTGGCCAGTAACTTCAAAGTACTCACATGGCTGCTACAACTAGTTCCCTCCATATATCCAATTTCATAGACAAAAATATTGAGATGCCTTTGCGCAACCATCTTCGGATCAAGAAGTTTCAGTGAACCTGCAGCTGCATTTCTTGGATTTGCGAATAAGGCTTCGCCTTTCTCTTCTTTCTCTTTATTTATCTGTCTAAAAACATCTTTGGGCATATACACCTCACCCCGAACCTCAAGAACAGAAAATACTGAGTCTAACATTTGCAGCCTCAGAGGAATTGTCTTTATTGTTCTTAAATTCTTGGTTATATCATCTCCATGTATGCCATCTCCACGACTTGTTCCAACCGCAAAAATTCCATTTTCATAGACCAAGTTTACTGCCACTCCATCAATCTTTAATTCAACAACATAATCAATATTCTCTCCTGCAAGATTTCTCTTCATGCGCGCATCAAATTCTTTTATTTCATCCTCAGAATACGTATTTGCTATACTCAGCATTGGTGTGCGATGAGTAACAGTCCTGAATTCCTTTAGAGGAGAGCCTCCTACGCGCTGTGACGGGGAATCAGGAGTAATTAAATCAGGGGATTCATGCTCCAGGCGTATCAGCTCTTCCAGTAAGAGATCATATTCACGATCAGATATCTCAGGCTGTGCATCTATGTAATACTTGCGATTATGGTGCTCAATTTGTTCTTTTAGCTTCTTTATACTTAGATATGTCTGCTTTTTACTCACCTGTTTCCAGTCTATAAGCCGATGCTCGAGGCAGGTCTGCTTCTCTTATTTTATTCTGAGCTGCTTTAATATCATAAGAAACTCTCTTTATCTCAATCTTCTTTTCCTCTGTATCATAAATAGCATAACACGCGTCAGGATTTTTGTCTCTGGGCTGTCCTACACTTCCGACATTTATTAAATATTTGGTGTTTTCTTCAATACTAATACTCATGTCAAAGGAATATTCAGGACGCTCTGTTTCTTTAAAAACTATCGGGACATGGGAATGGCTGAAAAAACACACAGGTTTTGTAAGTTCTTTAAAGTTGCGATGAGCATCAAGAGTTGTTCTTACATATTTCCACTGGTCAGGCTCAAGTATCGTTGCATGAACAATAACAAATTCAGGAAACTCTTTCTCTAATTCAAGCTGCTCTAAATATTCCTTATTATTACCAGTCAGTGTGTCAGCAGTCCATATTACAGACTCTTTTGCTATCGGATTGAAGTATTCTATATCCTGCTTGCCGATAACTGCCCAATCATGGTTTCCTGCAACACATTCGAAATCATTATCTTTGATAAGTTCAACGCATTCATTCGGATTTGCTCCATAGCCAACTATATCACCTAAACATATATTTTTCTCAACCCGCTCCTCTTTAAATTTTTCCAGAACAGCATTCAACGCTTCCAGGTTAGCATGTATATCTGATAGTAGACCGTACTTCATGCAATATCATTCCCCAGACTTTTTCTCAGTTCATCTATAGACACTGTGGCTGTTCCAAGCTTCCCAACAACAATACCCGCAGCATGGTTTGCAATATATGCAGATTCATACATTGATGCTTTATTTCCAAGACACAATGCAAGCACTCCAACAACTGTATCTCCTGCTCCGGTTACATCAAAAACCTCTTTTGCAACAGTTGGAATATTGGCTACTTTGCCGTCTCTTTCAAAAAGGGACATTCCCTTCTCTCCGCGAGTGATTAATATTGAATTTGCCTGTAATAACTTTAATAAACTCTTCCCTACCCGCACTAAACTTTGTTCATCCTTTATCTCTGTTTTAAGACTCTCTCCCGCTTCATGATTATTTGGTGTTATCATAGTTACGTTCTTGTAATATGTAAGATGTCTTGGTATAGGGTCAACAATAATTGGATAATTAAATTCTCTGTTCAACTTTATAATTTGTTTAACTAGATACCGTGTTACAATGCCCTTCCCGTAATCAGATATGACAATGGCAGAAATTTCACGCATATTGGATTTGATATATGCAAGTATTCTTTTTGCTTCTGTAGACTTAATCTGGCTGACAAATTCCTTATCTGTCCTGACAACTTGCTGATGTTGAGCAATGATTCTTGTCTTCACTATAGTTGGTCTTTTCTTGCTTAGAATAATTCCATCCTCATTCATGCCCTGTTTCTTTACCAACTGCAGAAATTCTTCTCCTGCAATATCGTCTCCAATAATTCCTGTAATTAATGCCTTTGCACCAAGTGCACATATATTATTTGCAACATTAGATGCGCCACCCATCATAACGGATTCAGAACTGATTTTAACAACAGGTACAGGTGCTTCAGGCGAGATGCGCTCCACAGTGCCCCAGACAAATCTATCAAGCATCAGGTCGCCTACAACAAGCACTTTTGTGCTCTTAAACCCTGCTATCACGTGTCTCAACTGGTTTTTATCTATACCTTTCATACCTCGAATCCTCTCTCTAATGCCTTAACATTTATTGGGATAAGATTATGTCTCCTAGGAGGAAGGATTTTTTCTAAAGCTGCCTTCAGAAAATCCAGTTTTACCTCACCAGTTTCCCTGGCAAATGCTCCTAAAACAATCATATTTGCTACTTTCAAATTTCCAAGCTCAATTGCTATATCATTTGCAGAAATTTCTACAACTCTCGTTTTAGTCCTTATATCCTTATTTATTTTTACCAGACTACTGTTCGCAATTATGAGTCCATCATTCAAAACAAGTTTGGAAAATTTATCCAATGATGCCTGGTTCATTACAATAAGCGTATCTGGATTTGATATAAACGGAGAAGCTATTTCTCTTTCCGATATAATAACTGAGCAATTTGCAGTTCCTCCACGCATTTCCGGTCCATATGAAGGAAGAGAAGTAACGTGTTTACCCTCTTTCATGCCGGCATATGCCAGCATCTTACCCATTGACACTATTCCCTGCCCGCCAAAACCAGCTACAAGAATCCGCTGCATTACTATTCTCCGCTTTTATCCTTAATCACCCCAAGAGGATAGGTCTTTATCAATGTATTATCAATCCACTCCGCCGCTTTCTGTGGAGTCATGCCAAGATTAACAGGACACTGAGACAGAACCTCAACCATTGAAAATCCCATGTCTTCCAGCTGTACCTGAAAAGCTTTTTTGATGGCTTTTTTAGCTTTAATAATATTTGCCGGTTTATTCACTGCCACTCTTTCTATATAAATAGATCCATCCGTAATAGCCAGCATTTCTGAGATTTTTATTGGGTATCCAATTAGCCTGGCATCTCTGCCTAAAGGAGTTGTTGTTGTCTTTTGACTAAGTAATGTTGTGGGAGCCATTTGTCCGCCTGTCATTCCATATACGGTATTATTTACAAATATTGTGGTTATTCTTTCCCCGCGATTTGCTGCATGAATTATCTCTCCTGTGCCTATAGCAGCAAGATCTCCATCTCCTTGATATGTAAATACAACTTTATCAGGATGAACCCGCTTTATTCCTGTTGCAACAGCAGGTGTTCTTCCATGAGGAGCTTCAGTCATATCTATATTAAAATAATGATACATAATAACTGCGCATCCAACAGGAGGAACTCCAATAGTTCTATCCTGAATGCCAAGTTCATCTATTACCTCACCTATTAATCTATGGACAATCCCATGCCCGCAACCGGG
Organism: bacterium; assembly: GCA_018812485.1. Lineage (NCBI taxonomy): Bacteria > bacterium. Next base: position 7,371 of record JAHJDO010000044.1, read on the forward strand.
GCAATAATGAAATGGTTTGTCTGTCATAGATTTAGGTCTGCCAAATATCTTCTTCATCTATATTCTCTTTTTTTTGTGCCTTTTTGCCCTTTTGCCTCTAATTCTTTAATTCTATTTACTATCTCTTCTGACGTAGGAACTCCTCCCCCCATTCTTCCATAAAAATGCACAGGGCATCTCCCCAAAACCGCAAGTTTTACATCCTCAACCATCTGTCCTGCGCTCATCTCTACAGTAAGAATATACCTGACATGATTACTTATCTTTCTTATTATTGCTGATGGATAAGGCCATAATGTTATAGGTCGAATCAACCCGGCTTTTATTCCCTCTTTTCTCAAAAGAAACACAGATTCTTTACAAATTCGCGCACACATACCATAAGCTACCAGTATTATATCTGCGCCATCTGTCAACACTGTTTCGTATTCTACAAGCTCTTTCTCTATTCTTTTATACTTGTTCTGAATTTTCTTATTATGCGCTTCCAGTTCTCCAACTTTCAGCATCAGAGTCCTAATTACATTTGCACTGCGGTCTTTTGCGCCGGTAAGCGCCCATGTTTTTGGAGGAAGTTTCAACTCTTTTATCTTTCTTATTTCCAATGGCTCCATCATTTGCCCGAGGAACCCATCTCCAAGTATCATCACAGGATTTCGGTATTTGTCTGCCAGGTAAAAAGCTCTGGCTGTCCAGTCATAAAGCTCCTGAACAGAGGCTGGCCCGATTGTAATAAGTCTATAATCTCCATGACCTCCACCTTTTACTGCCTGAAAGTAATCTGCCTGAGAAGGAGTTATATCTCCCAAACCTGGACCAGCACGCATTACATTAACAATTACACATGGAAGCTCCGCGCCTGCAATATAAGAGATTCCTTCCTGTTTAAGACTTATTCCAGGACTGGATGAAGATGTCATAGCTCTTGCACCGGCCGCTGACGCGCCAAAGACCATGTTAATGGCAGCAAGTTCACTTTCTGACTGGATGAAGACTCCTCCCAGTTCACCAAGCCTTTCTGCCATATATGCGGTAAGTTCATTCTGGGGAGTTATAGGATAGCCAAAATAATGTCTGCATCCCGCCTGAATCGCACCCTCTCCAACAGCGCCATTCCCACACATCAAGACTTTCTCTGCCATTTAAATCCTCTATATCAACTTAAACAAGAATACCCCTTTTTTGGAATATAGGCAAGTAGTAAATCCAGCTATGAATTCATTGAACCTCTCCTCTGCACCGTATTTCCAGTTGAATGAACGATATGTATTGGAGACTCTTTTGACCTCAGAGGCGTTATATAATATGTGTGTAATATTCGTGTCCCTCAATTTAGCATAAATAATGCTGGCATTCTCAGATGCGTTAGATATCTCCACAATATCGTTAACATCAAGAGGGCTGCTTCCAACATAATCCCTATCGCAGTAGAAACTCTGATTCTCTCCTACGAATAGGATTTTACTATCTTCTGGTAACTTTTCATTAATAAATTTGAACGCACCATACTGGTAAAGATTTTTTGATAGGAATTCTTCCTTTGTTACTTTCCCATACGCTGCATCAAAAAAGTTAAAACCAACAGTCGCTGCAAATTTAAATGTGTTCCAGCATAAAAATCCAATAACAAGAATGTGTAACACTATTGAAATTATCTTGCTCTTTTTAAAATTCACCAGAGCATATGCTGTCAATATACTTGCAACGGCTAAACAAGGAAGCAAGAATCTAATTATTCGATGCGTAAAGAATATCCAGAGTATAAAAACCAGTATTGTGTATGATATAAGTATTTTTATATTCCTATTAAGCCTAGTAAAAAACAATACAGGCAATATTAATAAAATTCCGCTCCCTTGGTTATTCAGAGGCACTTTCCATAATAGAGAGACAATATGCAATACATTCATATCCTTTGATACGTGAAATCTGGCAAACCTTTGTGCAAGTTCTCTGTTCCAGTCAATGCCGCCAAAGATGTTATAAAACAACGGATATACTGGGTTATGAGTATATATAAGATTCTTTATAAGCCATGGTAAAAAAGCGAGAGACGCAAAGAATATAAACAAGAGCACACTTCTACATGTATTCTTGAGAACTTTCTCTTTTTTTAGAACTATAAAGGCCACAATAAAAATAAGTGAAGTAGGAATAAAATATAATGCACCTGTGTATTTAGTGCTGATTGCAAATCCACAAAATATACCGGCAAGTATTAACCATGTTACCTCATTCTTAGAAAACCAATTAATAATACAAAAAAGCATTAGTAGACCGTAAAACACTAATCCAAGATCATTAAAGGCGTAGGTTGATGATAAACATACCGCAGGCATATTATAAAATATTGCAGCTGCCAAAAGGCCTACATTCCTACCGAAGTATTTTCTTCCAATGACAAAGATTGTTAAAGCACATAAGATACCTATGGAAAAATGTATTAGTTTTGCCAATATTTCATCCTTTATTACCAGGGCAAGGGTATAGAACATCTCTACTCCGAAAGGAAGGTTTGAATACATATTGTGAGGGATAAAGAATATCCTGCCGGCTCTCACATAGAGTTTTGGAAATGCAAGATGGTATGAAAGGGTATCATAGTTCAAAGGAGGTGCCAATGCGCCTGTAAAGGCAAGAAATATTGTTAGTCCTATTGATATTATCAAAAACTTGTTAAATGCGGAGATATATGGAAGTTGAGATATTATCTCTTTTGAAAATCTTTCAGAAAAGCTAGACTTGAATATTCTAAAAAAGTATTTGATCTCCCTGATTGAAATTATGCATAGCATTAATAATACTGAGTACAGACAAAATCTATTTAACCCCTTAGCAAAACCAATAAGCAGCACTAGAATAGATAGTATTCCCAATCCCAGTCCAAATGATAGGGACATTTCCTCAAGAAGGGACTTCGCCCTCAATTTAGAAAGATCTAATATCTTTTTACCAAGTCCTAAAGTTATTGTAAAAATAAATGCGAGCAGAATAATCTGGGAAAGTATATAGGAAAATCTCACTTGTATATTTGAATTGCTACATCAGGACAAACTAACCCACAAAAAGTACAGGATGTACATTTCTCTGGACAGGCAACCTCTGCAGGGAAAAAACCCTTTGAATTTTGCATCTTTGATATATTTAATGCTTTTCTGGAGCATACTGATATACAAAGCCCACACCCTTTGCATCTCTCCTTGTCTATAACCACGTTGGGCATAACAGAGCACCTTTTACTTATCCCGAATGCTTTCGGGATTTACTGAATGTCCACTCCACTTGAGCTTTTTCCTGAGTATTGCAAAAAAATCATTTTCAGGTAACGAAATTAATTTCAAAGTATATGGAGCTTTTTTTATAATTAGCTTATCAGGATACAGCAAGTCAAATTTAATCTGTCCATCAATCGTTAACGCTATTTTATTAGCCTCAAATATTGGCTCAACAGAAATAGAGCTTTTTTCTGAAACAATAATAGGTCTGTTAGTTAGTGTATGAGGACATATTGGAGTGATAATTATTGCTTTTAGAGCAGGATGCACAATTGGCCCTCCGGCTGAAAGAGAATAGGCCGTAGAGCCTGTCGGTGTTGATATAATTAATCCATCTGCAATATATGTGGTCACATATTGCCTATCTATCGAAGTCTCAAGTTTTAGAACTCTTGCAATTGCTTCTGTGGTTATTACTGCATCATTAAGTGCAGAGAAAGGGAAAACCCTCCCTTTTCCCTTTCTTGAAACGTATCCATTAATCAGCATCCGATTTTCAATAGAAAACTTGTTGCCTAAAACCTGCTCCAGAACTTCGTATATTCGCGAATAATTAATCTCTGTGAGAAAACCGAGTCCACCAAGATTAACCCCAAGAATTGGTATGCCTGATGATGAAACAAGCCTTGCTGCACTAAGTAGTGTTCCATCTCCACCTAAAGCAATCAAGATATCTATATTGGATAATAATTCTTCATTTTCTACGGCAAGTTTTTTATCTAAAAGCATCTCTGAGCAATCATGAGACACAAAGACTCTTATCCCTTTTTTGCCCAACCAGTTAGATAAATCCCTAGCCAGTTTTAAAGCGGATAACTTCCTAGGATTACCGACTATGCCAATTCTCGTTATGTCTTTAACCATTGCTATCTATTTACCTTAAAACCTAAACTTAGTTCTGCCAAGTAAATCATGAAGGTGAATAACTCCTTCAGGGATGCCTTTTCTATTAAGTATCAATAATGAAGTTATCGAGTATTTTTCTATCTTTTCAAGAGCTTCTACCGCAAGAGAATTCTTATCAATTGTTTTCGGATCTCTACTCATAAACGTGGTAACTTTTTTATTCAAAAAACCTTCAACTTTAACACTGCGCCTAACATCTCCGTCCGTAACAATACCTTTTAATTTCCTATCAGCATCTAAAACCAATGCAAACCCAAATCCTTTTGCGGAGATTTCTGCTATTGCTTCTCTCATCGTAATATTATGTTTAACAATTGGAATTTGTTTTCCTGTTTTCATAATATCCTTTACTTTAAGACTTAGTCTTCTTCCCAAACTACCGGCCGGATGCAGAAGGGCGTAATCCTCTCTTTTGAAATCTCTCTCTTCAAGAAGCGCTATAGCGAGTGCATCTCCCATTGCAAGCGTTGCTGTAGTACTCGCTGTTGGAGCAAGACCCAGCGGACAAGCTTCCTGCTTAACCCCTATGTCTAAAACCAGATCGCTGTGTCTCGCAAGAGTTGAATTCTTCCCACCCGTCATCGAAATTATTTTAGCTTTTCTCTTCTTAAAAAAAGACAAAAGATTATTTATTTCCTCTGTCTCCCCGCTATTTGATATTGCTATAACAATATCACTCTTTGTTATCATTCCTAAATCACCATGGGAACCTTCTGAAGGATGAAGAAAAAGCGATGGAGTACCTGTGCTGGCAAGTGTAGCAACTATCTTCTTACCTATAATTCCTGACTTGCCTATGCCTGTTACAACAACCCTTCCTTTACATGATAGTATAAGCTTTACAGCATCCTCAAAACTCTTATTCAATTTCGGAATTAAATTTCTTATTGCTTCTGCTTCTATTCTTAATACTTTTTTTGCAGTTTTCAGAATCACTAAATTATCCCTCTTTAACCTGTTTATCGATAGATATTGCTCTTTTTAATAGATCCGGCAATTCTTTAACTGATATCATATTTGCCCCATCACAAAGAGCTTCATCCGGACTAATATGAACCTCCAAAAAAAGGCCTGCGCAGCCTACAGCAACAGCAGCTTTAATAAGAGGTTCTACAAATTCTCTCTGCCCCCCGGAAGATGTTCCCATACCTCCCGGAAGTTGAACACTATGCGTTGCGTCAAATATAACAGGATATCCAAGGTGCGCCATTGTAGAAAGCCCGCGAAAGTCAACAACTAGGTTATTATATCCAAAACTAGTTCCTCTTTCTGTCAGCATGATTTTTTCGTTTTTTGTTGAGAGAATTTTATCAACAACATTCTTCATCTCCCACGGAGACATAAACTGTCCCTTTTTCACATTTACCACCTTGCCGGTTTCACCTGCGCTTACCAGTAGATCCGTCTGTCTGCATAAAAACGCCGGTATCTGCATAATGTCCAAAACATCCTTTACTATGGCAACTTCTTCTTTTGAATGAACATCCGAGAGGACAGGGATATTAAACTGCTCCTTTATTCTGGAAAGCACTTTCAAAGCCTTATCTATTCCAATTCCTCTAAAAGAACCAATGGATGATCTATTAGCTTTATCATAAGACGCTTTGTATATGAAAGGAATTCCCAAATCATCTGTTATCTTTAATAGTTCCTCTGCAATCTTAAAAGGAATTTTTCCCTCCTCAATAACACACGGCCCCGCAATCAAAACAATAGGATTTATATTACTTATTTTTATATTATGTACTACTATCTCTTTCATTCAGTATTCTCTCCCTGGATTGTTAGCATTATGCACGAAACCTGTAATAAAAATCAACAATAAAAAACCCGGCAGCTACCTACTCTCCCATTCCGTCACCAGAATAGTACCATCGGCGGTAGAGGGCTTAACTTCCGTATTCGAAATGGGAACGGGTATTTCTCCTCTCCTATCACTACCGGGAATTCTTTAAAAAAATAATTTATGGTCAAGTCTCACGATCTATTAGTACTGGTAAGCTAAATACATCACTGTACTTACACTTCCAGCCTATCAATCCCGTAGTCTACGGGAGATCTTCAGTTCCTCGAACTTCTTCGGGGAAAGGGATATCAAATCTTGAGGGAGGCTTGATGCTTATATGCTTTCAGCATTTATCCTTTCCGAACTCAGCTACTCAGCTATGCCACTGGCGTGACAACTGATACACCGGAGGTTCGTCCGTTCCGGTCCTCTCGTACTAAGAACAGCTCCTCTCAAATATCCTACGCCCACGACAGATAGGGACCGAACTGTCTTACGACGTTCTGAACCCAGCTCGCGTACCGCTTTAATCGGCGAACAGCCGAACCCTTGGGACCTACTTCAGCCCCAGGATGCGATGAGCCGACATCGAGGTGCCAAACCTCCCCGTCGATGTGAACTCTTGGGGGAGATAAGCCTGTTATCCCCGGAGTACCTTTTATCCGATGAGCGACGGCCCTTCCATTCAGAACCGCCGGATCACTAAGCCCTGCTTTCGCACCTGCTCGACTTGTAAGTCTCGCAGTCAGGCTTCCTTTTGCCTTTACACTCTACATACGATTACCGACCGTATTGAGGAAACCTTAGGGCACCTCCGTTACTTTTTAGGAGGTGACCGCCCCAGTCAAACTGCCTACCAGATACTTTCCCCTGTCTTGATTCAAAGAACAAGGTTAGAGTTCTGATATAATCAGGGTGGTATTCCAAGGTCGGCTCAATCCCGACTAGCGCCGAGATATCATAGCCTCCCACCTATCCTCTACAAATCATACTAAAACCCAATATCAAGCTGCAGTAAAGGTTCACGGGGTCTTTCCGTCTTGTCGCGGGAAAATGGCATCTTCACCATTACTACAATTTCACCGAGCCTCTCGTTGAGACAGTGTCCAGATCGTTACACCATTCGTGCAGGTCGGAACTTACCCGACAAGGAATTTCGCTACCTTAGGACCGTTATAGTTACGGCCGCCGTTTACCAGGGCTTCAATCCAGAGCTTCTCCCCCCAATAAATCGGGAAAATAACCCCTTTTCTTAACCTTCTGGCACCGGGCAGGTGTCAGTCCCTATACATCATCTTATGATTTAGCAGAGACCTGTGTTTTTGCTAAACAGTCGCCTGGACCCCTTTACTGTGATTTTTACATGCTCAGTTTGCAAGAAACCTCACCTGTAAAAACACCCCTTCTTCCGAAGTTACGGGGCTAATTTGCAGAGTTCCTTAACGAGAGTTCACTCGAGCGCCTCAGGATCCCCTCCCTGTCCACCTGTGTCGGTTTACGGTACGGATACTTAATTCACTCACTAGAGGCTTTTCTTGACGGTATAGATAGAGCCAGTTCGCCTTCTCCGTAGATCAGACTCCCTAACACTCCTCGAGGTTGCATCCCAACGGATTTACCTATTGAGACCCTCTACAAGCTTGGACACACACTTCCATCCGTGTGCTGGCTTTACTTCCCGTGTCCCCCCTTTGTTCAAACGCAAATTAAATAGCATCTGAATATTAGCAGATTACCCATCGTCTACGTTTTTCAACCTCGACTTAGGACCCGACTAACCCTCCGTTGATTACCATTGCGGAGGAAACCTTGGACTTTAGGCGTATCGCTTTCTCATCGACATTATCGTTACTCATACCGGCATAATCACTTCCATTTCGTCGACTCGTCCTTACGATCGAGCTTCAACCTAACATGGAACGCTCCCCTACCGCTCTGCTTAATCCAAAGATTAAACAAAACCCATAGTTTCGGAGATGAACTTAAGTCCCGTGAATTTTCGGCGCAAGATCACTTGACCAGTGAGCTGTTACGCACTCTTTAAATGAATGGCTGCTTCTAAGCCAACATCCTGGCTGTCTTTGCATTCCAACATCCTTAGCCACTTAGTTCATACTTTGGGCCCTTAACTGATGGTCTGGGCTGTTTCCCTCTTGAACATGGAGCTTATCCCCCACATTCTGACTCCCATAGTACAGACAATAGTATTCGGAGTTTGATTGGGCTTAGTAACCTGGTAAGGCTCTTAGCTCAGCCAGTGCTCTACCTCTATTATCTAATTTATATGAGGCTATTCCTAAAAATATTTCGGGGAGAACCAGCTATCACTGGGTTTGATTGGCCTTTCACCCCTACCCACAGCTCATCCAATGGTTTTTCAACACCAACTAGTTCGAGCCTTCACTCCGTTTTAACAGAGTTTCACTCTGGCCATGGGTAGATCACCCAGCTTCGGGTCTACTAGATGCAACTATACGCACACTTAGTACTCGCTTTCGCTACGGTTACCCCCACTCTACGGGATTAGCCTTGCTACACCTATGTAACTCGCCGGTTCATTATACAAAAGGCACGCAGTCAGGCATTTTCCTGCCGAAGCAAGAACATAGCCCTCCTACCGCTTGTAAGTATATGATTTCAGGTACTATTTCACTCTCCTAAAAGGAGTTCTTTTCACCTTTCCCTCACGGTACTTGTTCACTATCGGTCACCAGTTAGTATTTAGCCTTAGGAGATGGTCCTCCTACCTTCACACAAGATTCCACGTGTCCCGCGTTACTCAGGACTTATTTAGCAAGAACACATCTCTTCACTTACAGGACTATCACCTTCTTTGGTTATTCTTTCCAGAATTATTCAGCTAAGATATATCTTTCTAACTTGCCAATTAAGCTGTGTCTTAATTACAACAAATCCTATAACCCCTATTGAACAACTCTCACAGGATATTTCATTCACTAGGTTTAGGCTGATTCCATTTCGCTCGCCGCTACTCAGGAAATCGCTTTTGCTTTCTTTTCCCAAGGTACTGAGATGTTTCACTTCCCTTAGTTTAGCCTCCAAAAGGATATCATAGCATTACCTATGATGGGTTTTCCCATTCGGAAATCCCTGGATCAATGTTAGTTTGCAACTCCCCAGGGCTTATCGTAGCTTACCACGTCCTTCTTCGCCTACTGGCACCAAGGCATCCGTCATATACTCTTTGTAACTTGACCATAAATTTAATACTTTTCTTTAGCCATTTTCTCTATGTTTCGATTTTCAAAGAACAAAAAAACTTCGCTTTTATCAGCAGCTTACAGCTACTGGCAAAAAGCAAATGAACTTTACTCATTTTTGGTGGAGATGACAGGAGTCGAACCTGCGACATCCACAGTGCAAGTGTGGCGCTCTCCCAACTGAGCTACACCCCCAAAAAAAGCTGCGCTTCTACTGTCAGCTAAAAGCTAAGCTAGTAGCTATCAACCAATAGTAAGCGGCGTTAGCCGCTTTTTGTGGGCCTAGATGGAGTTGAACCATCGACCTCACGCTTATCAGGCGTGCGCTCTAACCACAGCTGAGCTATAGGCCCAACTGCCTATAACCACATTTAATTTTTTTAAGCGAATTCAGCGGTCTTTGTCATCTTTCTTTAACACAACCTTTTCTCCTTAGAAAGGAGGTGATCCAGCCGCACCTTCCGATACGGCTACCTTGTTACGACTTCACCCCCCTCACCAAGCATACCTTATTTCCCGAATACTCGGGAGCTTCGGGTACACCTGATTCAGCTGGTGTGACGGGCGGTGTGTACAAGGCCCGGGAACGTATTCACCGCAGCATGATGATCTGCGATTACTAGCGATTCCAACTTCATGCAGGCGAATTTCAGCCTGCAATCCGAACTGAGGGATACTTTTTGGGATTGGCTCCACTTCACAGTCTTGCAACCATTTGTATACCCCATTGTAGTACGTGTGTAGCCCGGGACATAAGGGCCATGAGGACTTGACGTCATCCCCACCTTCCTCCGGTTTATCACCGGCAGTCTCGTTAGAGTTCTCAGCATAACCTGCTAGCAACTAACGATAAGGGTTGCGCTCGTTGCGGGACTTAACCCAACATCTCACGACACGAGCTGACGACAGCCATGCAGCACCTGTGAATTTGTCCAATTGCTCGAAGGGGCTTGGTTTCCCAAACCTTTCAAAAAC
>JAHJDO010000045.1 GCA_018812485.1 bacterium
ATTGTGGGGATATGTTTAAAGAGAACATTATTTTATGCAAAGTCAATGATGTGTGTTACGATAACAATGACAGAGAATTGTTCTTTGATAATCAACTGTTTTAACAGTAACTTTGCATAATATTTTTCTTGGGATAACATAGGTTATCCAAAGCTTTGGATAACCTATGTGCAAGGGCATTCACAATAGCCTCTTCAACCGCGAATAAAGGAATTTCCGGCGGTCATTTTACCTGTGCAGTATGCTCTTGCTGGATAACAGGTAATTTAATACTGCTTAACACAAACGAAACCGCGCGGTCAACCTGATCAAAAAGATTTCCATCGTATATATGATACGAAGGAAACGGCTTCTCTACTTCCGTGCCGGAAAGTTGTAGACATTTTGTTTCAGCCTGGAGATGAAATTTATGCGGGTTTTTACCAAACAGCAGAATTGCTGCGTTCGTTAATTTATCCCCGTTCAGAAGATTCAAATGGATGAAAACGTCTTTTACGGGAGTATTTTCCGGTAAAGGAAAATTTCTTTTCTCTTTTGCCGTACATAAAAACCACTTTACTTTATCCGTATCTATGTCTTCCCACGAAGCCCTTTCGCACACCGCCTGGTCAAAAATACTTTTACCAACAATGCCTTTTTCGCGAAGAAATTCAATAAGGCTTTCATGTACTGCGTTCTTAAGTTCTTGAATATTCTGGAAACGATAATACTTGTAACCGGAATCCTCATCTTTGATCTCGCTTATTATCTTTTTAACTCTTTTATCTTTCGTATTATTTAACTTTCCTTTTATGTACGCTAAGACATATTTGGAGCTTTTTTGCGCTTCTCTAAATTCCTCTTCCGTAGCTGAGAGCTTATTTTTCGGAACCTTGCCGTATTCATCGCCAAAAATAACAATATAAACGTCGCAAGCGCGGACTTCTTTTAAATACACTGCTTTTGAAGACTTATCGCCAGCAGGGGCTTTTTCAAACAAGAATACTCTAAAGTAATCTTTGAGTAAAACATCGTTCTCAACTATCTCCTGCATCACAAGACGTTCTGCTTTTAGCTCTTTTTGAACTCCGCTAACAAATATTCTATATTTCATAACCAATTCCTTTAAGATTTTTCTTTATCATGTTTGTGTGTGTAACTATAAAGTATGGACTTTAAAATACCCATAATCTGGCATATTTCTTTAATTTTACCCATCATTCCGCTATCTGACATTCAGCTATTCAATAAAATAGAGAGTAATCTTCTTAAGTCCTTTTCCCCGAATCATTCCTTAGCCTATGTTTACGCACGAATCCACTACCTATCCCAATACTACTACTATTTTTGTATCCCTTTTTATCAACTAAGTCAAAATATTTTTACCTATATAAAAACCCTTTTCCAGGACAATCCACGTGTGCATAGTGTCACAAATCTTAAAAGCTATATATGAATTCTATATAAATGGCGGTTCTATGTCTAGAACCCCTAAAAGCTCAGTGACAGTATCATGAAAATCGCTGTCTCCACTCCATAACACAAAGCAGTCAATATTATTCTCTTTATCAATTAATATTAGCATAATCGATATAAACACTAACGCGTCCGGCAAGCAATGTCTCAAGCTGCTTAGTACCCTTGCAGGGAGCTTTTGGCTATCATAGAGAATGTTCAATATTTTTTAAGCGAGAAGATAAAATTCCGATTTCTTTCTTGGTTATGAAATCCAATCCTGGACTCTCAAGATTTTCATTTTTCTCTCGCAAAAATCGTGAGAGCCGCTGCATCGAAGTCTGGCAGAAATTAATTTTTCTTTTCCACATTCTGGACCTGCAAAGGAAACTTTGATTAATTTCTTTGTCCAGGTTTCCAATCTCTATGTTTTTCTGTTTTTTAAGTTTTCCATTATCCGACATTTATCCGGCATTTTTTGCGTTTATCCAACATTTAGCTATTCAATAAAATAGGATTACATTCTTGGGTAAAATTACTTTTCAGGACAATCCACATGCGCATAAATGTCCTATAAATGTCCCATAAATGTCCCAAAACATTGTTTCTTAACATTAAAATCTGTATGACATTTACATGACAATATCACGGCTTTCATGACACTATTTTACTAAATATTTTAAAGAATGTCCTTTGCCGATAGTTTTTACTTGACCTATTTCGGACATTTTCCCGGACATTCTGTAATTATTCCGGACATTGTCATTATTTAGCCTTTAATCCTCTTTTTTCTATACAAAGTCAGTTTCTAAGTAGATTGTTAGTTACAAGGAATAGAAATGCCTCAAGAGGTTGACATGACAGAAAAGACAGTGCCTGTGGCAGAAAAATCACAAGCTTTAGAGAAAGAGCAAGAGTTGGAAAAAGATATGGGCATGAGTTGATTTCAGAATTTCTGCGAATCCTTTAGAAATAGTGGAGAGATTTAAAACTTGGAAGTCACAAATTGTGATATCCAAGTCTGAGAAAAAGGGATTAAGGGGTAAGCACTACGCTTTTGCAGAGCTTATCGCAAATTGCGATAGGTTCAAATTATCAAAGCAGAAATTTGAAAACTTGAAGTCGCATTTTGCGACATCAAGTTGGGATCCCCTCTTACCACACAAGAGCGTGGATTAAAACAGAAATAAAACAATACTTGACGGAATGATATTATTGTGATATCAAATTATTATGCCGCGTAAAATACGACAACTTATTGCGGATTTAGAAAAAGTCGGCTTTGTTAATAGGGGAGGCAAAGGTAGCCATAGAAATTTTTTACACCCCAAGTGTCCTTACATTGTTCGGCTGTCAGGAAATCCTGGAACAGATGCATTGCCCTATCAGGGAAAAGCGGTAAAACGAGCATTAAAGGAGGTTACGCGATGAAAAAACCTAGCGATGATTACCTAAAAATTGTGGAGTGGTCTGAAGATGATCGGTGTTACGTTGGAATGGCACCAGGTCTAATTATTGGCGGCGTACACGGAGAGAGTCAAAAAAAGGTTTTTTATGAACTGTGCGAGGCAGTGGAAGAAGCTATACAAATACTACAGAAAGAGGGCAGACCTCTTCCGGCAGCAACGGCCAACAAGGACTATTCAGGGAAAATAGCATTGAGAATTCCTTCTCAATTACATAAAGTTCTTACTGCAAAAGCATTCCAGGCAGGTGAGAGTGTTAATAAGCTGATACAACATAAATTAGAAACCGCTGTATAAAAGAACTTAAGCAAGTAAAGAAGGTAAAAAACTATGAGTAATTTTCATCGAACTCAGGTCTATATTGAGAAAGAGCAAATGCGCTTGCTCAAAATAGAGGCAGGAAAAGAACGTCTCAGTGCTTCTGAGCTAATCAGGAGAGCAATTGACATGTTCTTAAAAACAAAAGGAAGAGACATTAACTGGAATAACGATCCTCTTACTAAAGCCATAGGCAATATCCACCTAGGAGTAAGCAATGCTTCCGTTAAACACGATCGGTATTTATATGGGCACAAGAAAAGGAGCTGATATTATGAAATTAACTTATGATCCTCGTTATAACACCGCTTATATTCGTTTTAGTGAAAAAGGGCAAGGAGTAGAGACAGTTCAGGTAAGTGATGAATTAAATGTAGATTTGACACCGGATGGAAAAATCTATGGCATTGAATTATTAAATGCTAATGAACAATTAAAACGAGAAGATACGGGAAAGTTTATGGTTATTAATGAAGAGACTGGGAAACATACCGAGTTGTCATTGGGTGTTGGATAGGTGAAGTCCATTATCATGACACAATTTAAAATCATTGTAGAAAAACACCCTGACGGTTATGTCTCATATCCATTAGGATTTAAAGGCGTTGTGGTTGGGCAGGGTGATACTTATAAGGAAGCTTTATCTGATATGAAATCAGCAATTCAGTTTCATGTTAAGACATTTGGAAAAGAGACATTAGAGACAGAGCCTCGAATTATAGAAGCTTTTGTTGCTGAAGTAAGCGTAGAAACTCATAGGAAAGCTGAATCATAGAGCAAAAAGAAAAGGATATTATGATGCGATATATGGTAGATCTTAAAAAAACTGAAAAAGGTTTTGCTGTTTGGTGTCCCGGATTACCAGGTTGTTGGTCTCAGGGACAAACTGAGATAAAAGCTTTAGAAAATATTAAAGACGCTATAAAGGGATATCTTGAGACAGCAGAGGAATTAACCCAAAAGAAAGAAATTAGATACGTAGAGGTAGTAAGGTAAAAAGAGTTTGACAAGATATATATTTTTGTATATATTTTATTTTGAATTATAGGAGTCATTACAATGGCTAAAAAACTTTTAAATTTTCAAGATGTTTTAAAAGAGGAACTCAAAGACAGCGAGTTCAAGAAATTCTACAAAGAAGAAGGGCAAAGATTGGCTTTAGAGTATAAGATTGCCAAACTTAGGCAGCGACAAGGATTAAGTCAAAAGGAGAAATTATGAGGACAGAAGTAATGGGACGGTATATTATAGCTGACCTTAATATCTGTCACGGCAAACCAACTTTTCGTGGTACACGTATCCTGGTGGCAGATGTACTTGAACAGATTGCTAATGGTATGGATTGGGAGGCAATTATTGAAGAATGGCGTGGGGCATTAAATAAAAAAGCAATTGCTGAAGCTATCCGTTTAGCTCGTGAAGCATTAGTCGCTCACGTACCAGAATTAGTGGCTGAGACAGCTCAACTGTGATTATTTTAGACGAAAGGAGAAATTAATTATGAATATAATTGGGAAAAAGATATTTAAACATGGCGGGAGCTATGCGGTAGATCTTCCAATGAGTTTTATTAAAAATACAGATATTAAGGAGGTTATTATAGAAAGTACTTCAGAAAAAATAAGCATTCGCCCCAAAACAGAACTGGATACCATTGAGTCAGAACCCATGTTTAGTAAATTTATCAATGTATTAGCAGCTGACGTTATGAAACATCCGGAAAAACTCCGTGATGTAAAAAAGGTATGGGATAAAGAATGGGATGAGCTTTTAAAAGGCGTTGATGATGATGGCGAGTAGTTATCTTTTAAGATACCATGTCTTTTATTATCAGAGAATTGTTCAGTTAAAAGAGCAAGTAAGAGAACTTCGCAATAAACTCGGTGATGAAGAATTTAAACAACATGAAATAGTAAAATTTGCTTTCCGTGTTCGTAAAGCTGATCAAGAAATAATCCCTCAGGATCCGGACCGTCCGGAATATCGTCTAAGAGGAGAGCTAAAAAAATACCGCCGTTATAAACAAGGTTTACAGCGTTATAGAATAATCTTTTGTTTTTCCAGCCATCCTAAAATTATTATATATTTATATCTGAATGACGAAAAACATCTCCGCAAAGAAGGAGCTAAGACAGATCCTTATGAAAAATTTAAAAAGCTTCAAAGGAAAGGATATTTTTCACATAGCCCGAATGATCCTAAAACTCAAGAATGGATAAGAAAGCAATGAGCATCCGGTTAAGAAATGAGAAAAAATATAGTGGGAAGTATGTGGCGCTTAAAAGCTTCACAAATGACACAGTTATAAGTAGTGGAGATCACATTCAGGAAGTTTATAAAAAAGCTAAAAAAAGGGATATAAGAATCCTGTTATAGCACATGTACCTAAAGAAGACATGGTTCTAATCTATTAATAAAATATTGGTGAAAAACATGAAAACATATAATGTAGACGAAGAAATCGCTAAAGAAAAATTCACATCAATAGGATATACCACTTTGGATTCCAAAAACAGAGTGACCCTGGGAAACAGGATTATGGGAAAAGCGCCATTAGGTCGCCTGGAAGTTGATGCCTTTGGAATTCTTATGGGAAGTGAAGGAGATATCCTGTTAAGGCCAATGGCAAGCGTTCCAAGTAGAGAATTATGGATTTATCAAAACCCAAAGGTCTTAAAAAGCATCCAAAATGGGTTGCAAGATGCCCAAGAAGGGAAAATTACCGAAGTAAGAGATGTTAAAGAATTTCTTAGAAAGTAGGGAAGATAATGAGAGAAACAATCACAATTAGTATGCCAGAAGAAATCAAAAAACAGCTTGATAAAATAACATCTCAAGAAGGAACAACGCGTAGTAACATTATCAGGGAGTCATTGCGAGATTATTTATTTATTCGCCAATTTAGGTCCATACGCAGAAGAATGGCGGCCAAGTCCCCTCGTGTCTATACCGACCAGGACATCTTTGACTGTGTATCATGAGAACACTGGCTAAAATTAAACATTTAGGGTAAATCCTTCATAGGATTAGCGTTTTTTCTTAGGGTTTCGCTTTCTTTAATTTTCGTTGATAAAAGGGGAATTTGTTGCAGTAAAATCTATATTATTGGTTGCTTTTTGAATTTCGCTTTCAAGAAAATCCCGAATCGGGTGGTCTATAAGAAAATGCAACACCTTCTGCGCATTTGTGGCAACTAATATATTCTTTCGCATTAAACTTGCTCCTAATATATTGAACTACTATCCAATATATTAGATAAACAACTTTTTGAACATATAAGGAACTGAAATACTTAATAGGACAATAGTCAAAGAGTCAGAAACATGGGCGCAGAAAGCTGATAGAAAACCCTTGGTTCTGC
>JAHJDO010000046.1 GCA_018812485.1 bacterium
GTTTTATCAGGGACAAAAGCCTGTGGGACTTCGTTCCTGAAAACAAGAAGAGAGATAAATTTAGCGTCGATTTTATCGGTTTTGGCATGCCTTTTGCCGGCTCTGTATCTAAGTTCAACAGCATCGGCAAGCATGAGTTTGTCAACTCTTGGCTCAAGGAGTTCCCAGAGCCATTCATACATGCCAACCGATTCGATAGCGCAATGAACCGGTGTGGGAAGGAGGGAAAATAGATGAGTAATTTTATTAACGCATTTCGTAGACATAGATGTAACGTTAGTCAAGTATCCACTACTATCTCTAACACCGATAGTGAGACTGGCTTTGTGAAGGTCGATACCAACAGATGTTTTTGGGGTCATTTTGTTTCTCCTTATAAATTAATGGTTAATTGGTTCAAAGGAACCACCCGCAGTGTAACACACCACTTAATGTCCCTACATTCTTTCACGCTTATTGAGCTTTTGGTTGTAATAGCCATCATTGCCCTGCTTGCGTCGATGTTGCTTCCGGCACTTACTAAAGCAAGGGATATGGCAAGGCGAATAAAGTGCGTATCAAATCTAAGGCAGATTGGATTAGTCGCACAGATGTATGCGGATGATTGGAATGGATATCTGCCTCTTTGCTATGATAATACTCTCATGTGGACAGAGGTTTTTTATAACAATGACTACGTTCGCACACCTCAGACGGGGGAAAGTACAATTCTTATGTGTCCATCTCTGGCCCCGACAGGCTGGGAGTCTCGTGGTACAGTGTATGGAATGAGAAGATCCTTAACTACTGGTTTCATAAGACTGACCAAGACTGATGAACCTTCGGATTGTCCGCTGTTTGGAGATAGTATACAGACTACCACAGGCAAGCAGTTTTATATATTTAACCTGGATTGGAATACGCTTGTTCATATACGTCATAATGGGAGAGCCAATATTCTGTTTGCCGATGGACATGTAGATAGCTTGGACGCCACAGACCTGTCAAAATACAGGAGAGGTGACTATTATGATCCCGATAACCATTTCAGCTATTGTACCGAATAATGTCTGAAGAAATACGTCTTCAGAGCAAACTGAATTTTAACTTTTAACGAGGAGGATAAAAATATGTTAAAGTTTTTAAAACAAACAGGCAGTATTTCGTTATTCATACT
This sequence comes from bacterium, assembly GCA_018812485.1. Taxonomy (NCBI): domain Bacteria; species bacterium. Next base: position 1,157 of record JAHJDO010000046.1, read on the forward strand.
GATAATGGTATTGAATAACATGTGTATTGGAGCGGAGAAGGAAAAGGGGTTGGTGGCTTACTGGAACTTTGATGAAGGAAAGGGCAGTATAGCCAAAGATTCTTCCAGCAACAGAAATAATGGGGAAATATATGGCGCTAAATATGTAAAGGTGCAGGAAGGCTATGCATTGGAATTCGATGGAGTTAATAATTATGTTAATTGTGGCAACGATCCAAGTTTGAAATTTACAGGCAGTTTCAGCATTGCATTATGGGAAAAACATGATAGTGCCGCGCAATGGCAAACTCTCGTATCCAATCAAGGCGCTAATATATATGGACATGGGTTAGATATACAGCAGGGAGTGAATTATAATTTTCTTATATGCGGCTTAACGCCAATGTCTCTTTATGTAAACGGAGTAACAGAACCAGATAATAAATTGCGTTATGTAGTAGTTGTTTATGATGCCGTTAAAAGTGAGAAAAAAGTTTATGTTGATGGTGTAGAAAAATCGACGAGGAGTGTGACAGGCGCACCTATAGAATCAAAAATTAATTTTTTTATTGGATCATATCAAGGTCAGAGCCAATGGTTTAATGGTATCATTGATGAAGTTAAAATATACAATCGCGCTTTATCAGAAGAAGAGATAAAGGCAAATTGCGGCAAACTAATAACAAAAACAACAACAGTTAAACGTATTCCAATTAGAACTGGAGAAATTATTCAGTCTGGCAATGTATCTGTTCAAGTAGCGGAATTTGGCGGAGTCCAGATAAACAATAATAAGAGCTTCTGTGTTTTAGAAAGCAGTTTTTCTTATCCTGCATCTAAGATAGGAACAAACACTTTCTCAGTGAAAATAGATGGTGTAGAAAAAGATTGGAAACCTCAGGTAAAGAAAATTAACGATACAACTATCGCAATTGAGGCTTCTGGTGAACACTATTCAGTCAAAAGAAACATACTCTTGAAAAAGGAGCGAATTGAGATAGAAGATACATTTACCAATCTTAAAAATGTTCCAGTAGGGATCCTTATTTCCCACAATTATATCGCACCGGAAATTCTTAAAAATACTCGTGCAATGACAACAGCAGCTAATCCAATAATCTTTTTTTCTCAAAGCGGCGGTGATTTTGGTATTCTTGCTGAAGACAATGTTTCACGTTTACAATTTAACACATTTTGCGATTTAAATACTGCAAGTTTACGCCACTCGTCTTTTGCTCTTGATTCTGGTAAGAGTTATACTTTTCGTTATGCTGTTTATCCATTAGAACCTACGGGGGATGTTTCCAATTTCATCAATCGTGTTCGTAGGGATTGGAATGCTAACTTTACTATTGAAGGTCCATTCAGTTTTATAGATGTTCCAACACATATACTGAAAGACCTCCCCGCACTCCACACACTTAAGAAAGATATTAAAAGAAGAAAATTGAAGATTATTGCATTAATGCCATGGCTTGATTATGATCCTGGGGCGGCTATGGATCATGTTATTTCCCGTGATGAATATAAGGTAATGATGCAGAATGCGGCTAAGATACTACATGAGATTGACCCCGAAATTAAAGTTGTAGGTTGTATAGAAACTGACTGGGTAACAATTTATCCTGAGAAGATTAAGAATGGAGAGGTTATTTACAATGGCACGCCAGAACAATTCACGAAGGTTATAGATGAAGCAAGCTTATCATGGAAAGATAGTGCTAAGCGGGATTCAGATGGGAAATTAGCTCTTGAACGCTATACCCGCGGTGGTAAACCACAACTTGCTCTGGCTGTTTATCCTGCATTAGGTAATTATCAGCATAAATTTCTTATGGACCAGATACGGTTTCTGATAGAAGATGTTGGACTGGATGGGATTTATATTGACGAGTTCAACCAGGCATGGAGCGGCGGGAGTATCCGCAGTTATGAAGGATGGGATGGTATATCGGTAGATATAGATTCAGAGACAGGGAAAATTATTAACAAGTATATAAATTGTAGTCTTGCTGGTATAAAATCCCGTGTTGAAATAATAAATTCTGTATTAGCCAGGGGAAAGATTTTTATTGCTAATACATATGCTACATCTAAAGAAGAACAATCATTACCGGCGCAGCGTTTCTGGGAAATGCAAGATTTTTTAAACATATCTTTTTTAAATCCTGGAGAAAAGCCGCCTTTTGTTTATGAAATGTGTGAAGGTGTTTTAGGAAGTCCAATAGGTTTAGGGGTAACTCGCTCACCCAAAAAACCTCACCTTGCACAAGGATTGATGTTAGGTATGATGTCATATTTACGTCATGGGTTGTTATACTATCATTACCGTTATGGAATCCTTCCTGAAGAGGGAATAGGCAGTGGTGAATATGGTCCTATAAACCATATGTTTCCATTAACACCTGTTGCTTTGCATGAAGGGTGGATTGAAGGAAAAGAGAGAATAATAACAGCAATTTCAGGAACTTATTACTGGTATAATGAGAAGAAACCAAACATATTTTTGTTTGATATAAATGGCAGAGAGAGGGGAAATAGCTTTGAGGTTATTAAAGATAAGAAAGGGTGGCAAGTAAAGGTCAATTTAAAGGATTGGGAAGAAATAGCTGTAATAGAAGAGTAAACATACCAGTGACTCAGATCAATTTTATGAAGAAAGGAGGTGATGGGCAGGGGTTTAAGACACAAAAGTAACACATAATTAAGTATAAAATGGGAGGTAAAAAAGATGTATAGAAGGATTATAGGTATAGTTGGATTTTGTTTTTTGTTGTTAATCTCACTTGTCGAGATTAATGTTTTTGCAGGTGAAGAGAACCTGATCAAAAATTCAGATGTTGAATTAGGTAAGACGGGCTGGAGTTTCCATAATCCAAGCAAAAAGAAAGCTGAATTTAATATCAGTGAAGGGATAGCTCATTCAGGAAAGTATTCATTACACATGATAGGAAAAGATGAGGGATATCATGGTGGATGGGCACAAAAACTAGAAGTTCTTCCTGAAACAGAATATTTCTATTCTGCGTGGATAAAAATAAAACCTGAGGAAAATTTTGAAGTTGAACTTTTATATTTTCAGTTTGGGGCTAAAGACGGAAAAGGTTTGGGGAGTGGCGCTAAAAAAGGATGGCGAAAAAGAACAACAGAAAGCGATTGGGAATATTATGAGTTCGTTTTTACTACTCCAGCTGAAACTGCATACGTGTATCCCCATCCTGTGTTAGTTAAGGGAAAAGGAGAGATATGGATAGATGATATTGTTCTAAAAGTTAAGACCGAGGCTGAAGTTAAGAGAAAAATTGAAGATAAAAAACAAGAAGTCTTCAAAAAAGACGAAACGTATGCAAAAGAGATAATTCTCCAGGGAGAAGAAACAAATGTTGTAGAAAGGCATGAGAAGGTATGGAAGTTTGAACCAATAAATACTGATAAACGTGTCCTGGTAGAGTTTATTATGAGAATAAACCACCCAAAAACTATTGGATGGAATCCGTATGCGGCCATATATGTAAACGGGGTTCAGCTTGATTATCTGGCTGACAGAAAAAACAAAAGGCTCATAAATAAGGATTTTGATGTTATTCATAGTTATTGGGGGAAAATGCAGTGGCAATCCTCAAACAGAAGATGGCATATTGTTTTTTCTCCAGACTATAAAGAAGCACTGGATGACTTTGAGATTAATAAAGAGGATGTTTTTAAGTATGTATTTGATATTAGTGATTTAGTTTCTTCCAATACTGAAAATAAAGTGGCTATTAGAGCGATTGGTAGTCTTAAAGGGAAATTCATAAATGAAGGATTTGAACCTGATTTGATGGTTAAAAGCATCAGAATTCTTGTAGATAAGGAAGAGATAAGTTCTCTTAAGAAGAAGGAGAAAACTGCGCAAAAAACATATATAACTATGAAGGATATTCCAGACCCAGAGTTTAAAATTATAATAGATAAAAACGGGCTGATAAAGCTAATTGGGGACAAGTTCTCTTTTCCGGTGGAATCATTTTTTTCAATACCTGAAAGCAAGTGGTGCTCATTTTCCACTGAAGACGCAAAAAACTGGGAAGTGACAGTAAAAAAGGATTCTCATAAAGAATATACAATAACGGCAGAGAATAAATATTATACCTTGGAAAGAAAAGTTTTTATAAAAAAACAAAGAGTAGATGTTTTTGATAAACTTAAAAATACAACTTCTTCTTTAGTGGGAATTAAGATAAGACACGAAATAGATACCGAAAACTTAGAAAAAAATAAAATTGATGAAATATACCTTGCCGGGGATTCTTGTCCAACTGTGCGTGAGAAAAAAACAGGAAGAAATCCCAGCACTTTTTTAGCAGATTATAAAAATAATAAAGGGATTGGTATTATAGCGAATGATGATGTGTTTAGAATTCAAAATATTCAGTATTATAACAAGGAAAGAACAGGAATAAAAACAGATAATTTTGCACTTTCCCCGGGTAAAACTTACACTCTTGAATGGGCTATCTATCCGGTTATGTCCTCCGACTATTTTGATTTTATTAATACGGTAAGAATTGACTGGAACGTTAATTTTACGATAGACGGAGGATTATGTACTGGCCTAAATATGGCCTATATGTCTGAAAATAAGGAAGCATGGGCTCATCAGACCCTGACGAATATGGCGCTTAAATACAGGATATTAGCTTCCTGGTATAACTCATGGTTAAATCCGAAACTTAAAGGAAGCCAGGTTACAGGGCATCATGGCTCAAGTGCCATGGAGGATGAGCAGAAGGATTTACAGGAGTTTGCAAAAGAGGTATTTACCGCCTCAAAAAAATATGCACCGTCTCTTAAAAGGCTACAGTATCTACACGTACAGATAACTGCCGAAAAAAACGCAGAAGAAAAATATAAGGACAGTCTGCTGGTTGATGAAAAGGAAAACCATTTATATTATAGTCACAAAAAGTATCAACTCTTTGTCCCAACATTAGAAAATTCATACGGCAAAAAATTGTTTGAACTTGTCAACTGGTATTTTGACAATTTTGATATTGACGGAATCTATAATGACGAGATCTGTTATAGCAAAACTCCTATAACCTATAATATGTGGGATGGATACTCTGTTGTTATGGATGAGGATACTCACAAAGTAAAAAGAAAGATAGGATTTGTCAATTTAGTTAAACTACCGTTTCATACAAAACTGTTCAATTATATATTAAAAGAAAAAAAGAAAATTTTGATAGGGAATTTTGCTCCTGAAAGCAGGACGATGACCAATATTCATTTTACCCGATTTGAAGAAACATGGGATCATTCCTGGGCTTACTATCTTCATTTATATACACCGGTTACACTTGGTGATATGCTTGAATTTTCCCCTGATGAATGTGCCAAGGACATAAGGGAAGTGCTAAAAAGAGGAAATTTATATTATTACTATCACCTGAGTACACCATATCCAACTATTACAACATATATGTTTCCATTTACACCAGTTCAGATTCATAGCGGCTGGATGCTTGGGGAAGAGCGGATTCTTACTGTCTATAGCGGTGATTACGGCTGGACGGGGGAAGATGTACTTGCAGAGGTCCATGTCTATGATGAAACGGGAAGGGAAGCAAAGGATACCTCATATACTCTTTTTACCAGCAAAGGTACTCGAATACGGCTTAATCTGAAAGAGGATTATATGGCGGCAGTGGTAAAACTCCCCATTAAGATAGAAACAGCTCATAAAGGCATTGAAATATCTGAGATAAAATATAAATCTGATAAATTTTCTTTTAAGCTGAAAGGTGAAGGCAGAGTGGACTTTGTCTGTAACGACAAAGTCTTAAAAGACGGAGATGAATATGTACTTCTGCCAGATAATAAAGTTATCCATATCAAAGATGGGAAATTAATTTTTACTATTGATGTACAGGGAGAAAAAAGACTTACGGTAGAGAGGAGATAAATGTTGCTAAAAGTTCCTTTACAAAAACCCACTCCAGATATTGAAACCTTTTGTAGGATAATAAGAAGAGAAATCATTCCTTCCAGACCACCACTGGTTGAACTTATTATTGATGAAACTATAATGAAACATCTTACGGAACAGCTAGTTGGGAAGAAATGGGTTGGGCATATCTCAGGTAGCAAGGATTCTAAAGAAGAACAGCATATTAAATGTATAATGAATTTTTGGTATCGTTTTGGGTATGACTATGTTCGTCTTTCTGGCGGTCTAGATTTTTCCGGCAGGAAACGTACGGCAGAAGATACTTCAATAATTTCAAAAGGAGAGAGGAACTGGACAGAGGAAGGGAAAGGTATTATTACAAACTGGGAGGAGTTTGAGAAATATCCATGGCCTTCTTTGGATAAAATAGATTTATGGAAATACGAATTTGCCTCACAGAATTTACCTGATGGAATGGGCCTTTTTGTTTGTCCAAGCTCGGGGATATTGGAAATTCCGTTAAATGCCTTACTCGGATATGAGACTTTAGCGTACGGAATCTATGACCAGCCGGACCTTATTAAAGCTGTTTTTCAGAGGGTCGGAGAGCTGATCTACGGATTTTATAAAAAAGTAATCGGATTACCCAATCTTTATGGGTTCTTTCAAGGGGATGATATGGGATTTAAGACAGCTACCCTTATGCCGCCAGATTTTTTAAGAAAGAATGTTCTTCCATGGCATAAGAAAATTGCTTCTCTTGCCCATGAAAATAATCTTCTGTATCTTCTCCATGCTTGTGGAAATCTTGAGGAAATAATGAATGATTTAATTGAGGATGTTAAAATTGACGGGAAGCATTCTTTTGAAGATGAGATTATGCCCGTCAGCGAGTTTTATAAAAAATACAGTGCTAAAATAGCAATTCTAGGCGGGGTTGATGTAGACGCTTTGTGTCGTTTGCGTGGGGACAGATTGCGTTCATATATTCGGAATATTCTGGAGACATGCGCGCCAGAGGGAGCTTATGCTCTGGGCTCTGGAAACTCGGTTGCAAATTATGTCCCACCAGAAAACTATCTTATCATGCTGGAAGAAGGGCTGAATTGGTAAACAAGAAGACAAACGTGAATTGGCAAGAGAAATCTTGTCGATTTGACTCTATTAAAGAAGGAGGTGATGGCAGGAGTTTAAGACACAAAAGTAACACATAATAAGTATAAAATTGTAGGCGAAAAACAAAAAGAGGGTAAAAAAATATGGTAAAAGGAATTTTAAGACAATTTAAGAAGGTATATAAAGTTATGGGGATGAGACTTATTCTTTGTGTATTAGGTTTAGTTTTGATGTTGTGCTGTCCTGGTTTCTCAGAGGCTGCGCAACAAGCGGAGAAGAGCTTGATTCTCTGGTATACCTTTGATGAGGACTATAGTGAACACGTCAAGGATTTAAGTGACAAAGGCAACGATGGGGTTATATACGGGGAGGCAAAGCATGTTAAATCACCCCGAGGAAAAGCCCTGAGTTTCGATGGTGAAGATGATTACGTTAATTGCGGAAAAGAAGTTGCATCATTTCTTCAACAGGATGCTACACTGGAAATATGGATAAAAGCCTCTATCGAGGATGGTGGAAGTGGCAGCAATCCGCTCATATTTGGCGATGCGACTGGAGTTGGCAAGGAGAGAAGTTTCAACTTCAGAATAAATAAGGGCTTTGGAAGGGTTATATATGAAGTCGCGAACGGTTCCACGACTTTTTATCCAAAGTTACATCAGTCATTACTTGATGGTACTTGGCAGTATATAGCGCTGGTACTTCAGGCGTCGAAGTATTATCTTTATCTGAACGGCAAGATGTTAGAGAGTGGAGATACTGCGCCTATTGCTTTGAACAAAGCTGGTGGAAGATATTTACTCGGCGGGGGGTGGTCTGCAGGTTACCTGAAAGGTGAGATTGACGAGATAAAATTTTACAACAGGGCATTGAGTGCACGAGAGATCGCCGACCACTCAGGTTTTGCGGAGAAAAGGGGTGAGCTTTGACTATGTTTAAGAAACTTATTGTTTTTGTATTAGGCTTGTTTTTGATGTTGTGCTGTTCTGGTTTCTCAGAGGCTGCGCAACAAACAGAAGAGGGCTTGATTCTCTGGTATACATTTGATAAGGATTATGGACCAAATCTCGAGGATTTAAGCGGCAAAGACAACAACGGCGTTATATACGGAGCAAAGTATGTTAAATCACCCCGAGGATATGCCCTGAGTTTCGATGGTGAAGATGATTATGTTAATTGCGGAAAAGAAATTGCATCGTTTCTTCAACAGGATGCTACACTGGAAATATGGATAAAAGCCTCTATCGAGGATGGTGGAAGTGGCAGCAATCCGCTCATATTTGGCGATGAGGATGGACTTGGCAAGAACAGGAGTTTCAACTTCAGAATAAATAAGTCATTTGGAAGGGTTATCTATGAAATCGGGAACGGTTCCGCGAGTTTTTATCCAAAGTTACATCAGTCATTACTTGATGGTACTTGGCAGTGTATAGCTCTGGTACTTCAGGCATCGAAGTATTATCTTTATCTGAACGGCAAGATGTTAGAGAGTGGAGATAGCGAACCTATTGCTTTAAAGAAAGCTGGTGGAAGATATTTACTCGGCGGGGGGTGGTCTGCAGGTTACCTGAAAGGTGAGATTGACGAGATAAGATTTTACAACAGGGCATTGACTGCACGAGAGATCGCCGACCACTCAGGGATTAAACAGGTGTCTCTAGACCCTAAAATACAGATTAGGACATTGTTGCAATACTCAAAAAATCAGCTATTGGTGGAGGTATTATGCTTGGATCTAATCGGTACGGCAGGAAGACCGTTGAAGGTGCGTGTTGTTTCTGCCGGTCAGGAAAAGGCATTGGCTCAGAAGATAATCCGGTTACAAGAGATTCCTGCCATGTCCGGCAGATGGGAAGCTGACGCCTGGTTGAGTACTGAGGGACTTTCTGGAGGTAAATATTTAGCGCAATGTCTTTTTGAGGGTAAGGACGGGCAGGAAACGAAAGTAGGCGAAGACGCCTTTGATTACCCTGAGAAAGGACAGGTGTTTCCATTCATGGGGTCCAAGGCCGGCATCAGCGATAAGGTAATGCCGCCATTTACTCCAGTGCAGGTTGCAGAAGGTAATAAAGGGATATCTGTTTCTACCTGGGGCAGGACTTATGTTTTAGGAAAAACGCCTTTCCCCTCACGAATTGTTAGTAAGGGAGTATCTCTTTTGATGGGACCTGTAAAGCTTTATGGCAGGGTGGAAGCAAAGGATATGGTTTGGCGTTCAGCTTTGCCGAGGGTGGTATCGAAAAAACTTGGTAAAGTTGTCCTGTTGCAAGATTTGTCAGGAGAGAGTGTTGATCTGACGGTACAAACTACAGTTGAATACGATGGTTTTATGCGAATAGACTGGAGCCTGAAGGCAAAGGCACCAGTTTCGATTGAGAAGCTGGTTATGGAATTGCCTTTTGATGCCCGCTATGCCAGGTATCTCTACTGCTGGCCTGTGGCACACTCAGGTGAGTTAAAAAAGGATTTTGCCTCCCGCTTTAAGCCGATCATCTGGTTGGGAGACGAGGAGAGAGGAATGAGCTGGTTTGCCGAGAGCGACCAGAACTGGTATCTCGACAATCTTAATAAGGCAGTTCAGGTTCTGAGGCAGGGGAAAGAGGTTGTTTTGCAACTGACTCTGATAGATATGCCGGTAGAGTTGCAGGGAGGGAAGGAGTTAAGCTATAGCTTTGCCTTGCAGGCTACTCCGGTTAAATCTGTAGGAAAAACTGCCTGGGATTATCGCATAGGTACAATTCGTTATGCTGATGAGCTGTCTGCACCGGGTTCGATGGTTGGAGGCAAGCCGGTTTTGCAGGACTTCGCTGAAAAAGGATACAAGTCGGCTAGCGTTTATAGGTGGTGGGATGCCTTCTCTTATATCAGCCCCTTAGGGCATGAGGAAGAATTTCGCACACTGATGAAGGAATGTCATCGATATAGCCTAAAGGTAGTTCCGTACGGGGCTGGTTTCCTGCTCTCAGAAGTGGCTCCGGAGTATAATTATTTCAAGGATGAAATGCTGGTTTATCCAGTACGTCAATATCCGCTAGACAGCTTACCGGGTCTTAAGACTCAGATGACATACTATGCCTGTCGAAAAGGGCTATGGCAGGACTTTATTGTCGATGGTCTGGCACGGCTGATGGATAAGTATGATGTGGACGGCATCTATCTAGATACGACATGTCTCCCTAGTCCGTGCTTGAACCAGCTGCATGGCTGTGGCTATCGTGGGACAGACGGCTCCTTTCACCAGACATATCCGATATTTGCTACGCGCGAGCTTTTCAAAAGGATATACACTGTTGTCAAGGAACGTAAGCCTGATGGGATAGTGTTTCCCCATGTGTGGGACTGCATGAATAGTTCTGCACTGGCCTTTAGCTCCTTCTACCGGAACGGCGAGCAATTGGCGAACAAGAAATTTAAGCTTGAAGCTCTGCCGCTGGACAGGTTCAGAACTGAGTTTATGGGCCATAACTGGGGAGTGCCGGCGGAGTTCCTGAATTATAAATTTGGTAGTTTCGAAGAGGGGTTGGCTATCAGTTTGTTGCACGATGTGCTTGCGACCCACGGTCCTAGAACTGAATTCTGGCGAATAAGTGATGATTTTGGCCGACAGGAGGCAGAGTGGCTGCCATACTGGAGGAATGCGGAATACGTGAATGTCTCTCCTCAAGATTGTTATGCCAGTTTGTATCGGCACCCGAAGAACGGTCTTCTGGCGGTGGTTTCGAATTTGACCAGGCAGAATGAAAAAGTGGAAGTAAAATTTAACTTGGGAAAATTGGATTTACCTTCTAAACTTTCCGCAATAGATGCACGGACAAAAGAAAGTATAGACATTGATAGCCAAGGGCTGCTTTTTATTAACTTGGCTTCCCAGAGGTGTAAAGTGATCTGGATTAGATAGGCAAGAATATGGAAGACGTTTTTAAGAGACTTTCTAACTGGTGGAACGGGGAAGATTTAGGTCGTCCGGCTATTCTTCTTTCTATCCCTAAGCCGGACAAAAGAATATTGCTTGCAGATCCTTTTCATATCAATAGCTCCCGTAATCCAGATATCACTATTATAGATTTAAATAAATACTGGTCTTCTACAGAGGCAAAACCAGATTTTGATGGTTTAATAGAAACAGTTAGAGAAGACGCAAATACAAATTACTACTTTGGAGAAGCCCTGCCTTTTGTGTATCACCAATGGGGAAGAAGGGGAACTCCTATGACAATGGCAGCTTACTTGGGTGGTAAAGTTAAATTTTTGGATGATACTGTCTGGGTGGACCCTGTTATAGATGACTATAAAAAATTTGAATTACATCTTGAGGAAAATAATATTTGGCTGAAAAGGAGTCTTGAACTTTTTAGGAAAGCAGTAGAGAAAAGTAATGGTGAATATTTGCCTGCACTTCCAGATTTTGGAGATGCTTTAACTGTTTTATCTCTCCTGAGAGGAACAGAGAGGCTGCTTATGGACTTAATTGAGAATAAAGAAGCTGTTTTAGAGTTCAGGGATAAATTCATAGAAATATGGCCCAGATTCCACAAAAAGTTCTGGGATATATTCCAGAAGAAGTTTCATGGAGATATTTCCTGGCGTGTGTGGGCGCCAGGAAAGACATATCTATGTCAATGTGATTTCAGTACGATGATATCTCCCGAGATGTTTACAAAGTTTGTCGTGCCGGAAATAGAAGCTTTGGGTAAATACTTGGATTATTGTTTGTGGCATCTTGATGGGCCGGATGAAATAAGGCATCTGGATATTCTTCTGGATTTACCTGAGATTAAAGTTATTCAGTGGCAACCCGGAGCAGGTGCTCCTCCGGCAGCTTCACCTCAATGGCTGCCTATGTTAAAAAAGATTCAGAAAAAAGGAAAAAATTTAACTGTGTATGCAAATAATGAAGAAGAACTCAGAATATTACTGAAAGAACTCTCCTCTAAAGGACTCCTTATTATTGTTAGAGGATTTACAGGTAAGACAGAAAAAGAAGCTTTAGGATTAATGGATACGATTTCTAAGTTATCAAAACGATAAAGGGGGCTTTGATGCAGAATAAAGAAATCTTAGATAATATTAATACATTCTGGGAAGAAAGAATTGTTGAAAGGCAAATCATAACGGCAAAGGAATTTTCTCAGGCGGAAAAACGGGAAGAATTTTCTGCTGATAGTCATTTTCATTCCTATACGCAAAAATTTGGCCTGCCTGAAAAAAGATATGGCGCTTTATGTTTTGAAAAGCCAATAAAAACTGAATTCTATATAAAAAGGTTATTTAATTCGTCAAAGAAACGCTCGCGATTTCTCCTGAAAGTTGTAGGGATGTTAAAAGAGTGGAAGAAATATATATGTCCTATAGAAATAAAGCTCAACAATAAAACAATATTCAAAGATTTTGTTTTATTTGAAAATGTTTGTAAGGGCTGGCCAGCAAATTATTTTAGACTTCCTATAGAAACCTTAAAAAAGGGCAAAAATACTTTACAGATATCGAATTTGAGTAAAGGAACATTAAAGAAAAATATTCTTATTGTAAGTAGCATAGAAGTAATTGAGAAAGAACCTTATGAGGACTTTAAAATTATCTCATACCCTGAAATAGTAGAAAAAGATTCTATATTTGAAATTACACTCGTTACATTGAAAAAGTACCAGAGTGTTAGAGTTAAATGTGATAAAGAAATTGATTTCAAGGGTGCTTACTGTGTATCAGCGCATGATCAGGGTTGGCATGATAAAAGACCTACTGCTTCATCAGTTACAAAGCTTGAAAACCCGGGGAAATACAAATTTTTGTTTCTAGCTAAAGAGGAAGGGATAAATAAAAAAATCTCTATTCA
>JAHJDO010000047.1 GCA_018812485.1 bacterium
GAAGAAGATATGTATGCTGATGTGACAAAAACAGAATTAGAAAAGGAAATAGCCAAACTGAAAAAAGATTTTAAAAAACTGGCAATTATAACTAAAATCTCATGGGAAGCTGCAAGCAAAAATAAAGATGTAAAGGCAGAATTAAAAAGAGTTGCAAAGAGAATGATACTTAAAGACGAGCTTGTTTACCCCCTCATTGATGACAAGTCCTGATTTGTTTCTGTTTCTTATGTTCATTAACAACCTCTCTCCTCAGAATCAAATCCTCTAAAATTCTCTCTCAAAAATCCTTCATTCCCTAAATCTACTCTCTTCCTCAACAACCGAAGGCATGGCCCACGTCCTGCACCTGCCCTAACGTCCTTCCCTGCCTAAACGCCTTGAAAGCCTCTAGCGCGCGCCGCTGCCACTATCACTCTCAAAACCCGCTAAGGGCTTCCTCGATTGCCCAGAGCTGGCCGAAGCCCTCGGGCAATCAGAGCTGAAGCCCCTATGAGATGGAAAGCCTTAAATTGGGGTTGAACAACGTAAATCCCGCTTAAGTGAAACCCCTTTTATGGGTTTCCTATCGAAATAACTCACTAAATCAATATCATTCCTCACTCTAATATTGTCTAATCAATCATCAAAATATCATTTATACTATTTATCCAAATATCAAATAAATAAAAAATATCCTAAAATCAAACTAATTATCAAATTCTCTAAAAATCTTAATTAAAAAATAAAAGCGAGGGAAAACTCCCCCGCTTAAAATCAAAAACTCACACACTTACTTCTCTCCAACCTGCTTACTATACTTACCCCGCCTTTCTCTCAGCATTCTCTCCTGTGCCCTTAGAAATAGCTTAACATGCGTGTCATATGCATGCTCTCTTGCCTTTTCATCAGGAAAAGGCACATAATTCACTACAACATCAATATAGCGAAAATATCTCGGCTTATACTGCCTATTTCTCATACTTATTACTCTCTCACTTCTAAATTACCCTGTCAAACAATTCAAACGCCTCTGAAAATAAGAAAAAAATAAAAGCGAGGGAAATCCCCCGCCTAAAATAAATAAATCAGTAATCCTCTGGTTTCATCAAGGTAAAACCTGGGCCATTATCAACAAAATAGTATCTTTTGCCTTCAATAAATACAGAATAAAACCAGTCACATTTCATTCTCTGCTGTTCTTCCAGCTCCTCGCTTGCTTCACTCGCAAACCTGTTAAACTCCGGAGCTTCAAAACTGCCTTCATCAAAGTCGCCAAACACTGTTTTTGTTATCCTCGTGATGTTTCCAAATTTCACTGGGATTAAAACGCCATCCTCAACAGCCTGCTCATCAGTATAAGCATCTATTACTTTTGCATCACTCCAGAAATCATCTGTCATTTTAAAAAAAAGAAAGGGCAGATTAACTGCCCTCTTTATTACTGCTCTTGCTATACTTGCCTTGAATCTCTCTAAGCATTCTCTCTTGAGCCCTTAGGAACAGCTTCACATGCGTGTCATATGCATATTCCCTTGCCTTCTCATTTGGAAAAGGCAAGTAATTCACTACAACATCAATGCTGTAACTCTTGCCTCTTGGCTTGTACTGCTTCACTTTACTTGGAAGAAGAAGGCTTTCCTTTATTGAACTTGCTTACTGCTTGCTCAATTAATGTGCTCGCTTCTTTCTTGCCTATGTCTTCTGAAAAACTAATTTTCAAGTTTCTCATAGCTTTTTTCTGGTTGAAAGTCGCTGTGACATCTTCATTGCCGTTGTCTGATTTTGCTTCTCTTATCATTTCTGTTCTTCTGTCTTTACCTGCTTCCTGCAGGATAAGTTGCGCTGATAAAACTGCTGACTCTGGTGACAAGCCATTTAGCTTTATCACATCACTTAAAATCTTCTCAAATTCGTTTTTTATTTCTTGTGTCTTCATTTTCTATACCTCCTTTCAATGATTTTTTCTTTAGTTAATCCCCCAATGCGGGAGAAATCTGAAATCAGATATTCGTATTCCTCTTCGGAGTTTACGATTCCAAGAAGCCATCCATTGACTTCTTTTTCTGACTTGAAGTGAATTTGATTTTCCATAACCTGAGGCTTGCCTCAAAGAGCGGCTTTTATTTTTTTCACCGAACCGAGCGAAACCTCTGGAGCGGGTTGCCTCTGGCAGAAAAAATTAAATGCTTAGCTCTGTGGTGTTAAGTGGAATATCAAAGAGAACAAGGGCAGAAAAAAATAAGCAGATGCTTCTTGAGAATTAAAACAGAGAGGAATTAGGGAGATTTCAGATTCGCATAGGGATTAAACAATTTAGGTTAGGAGGAGAATTATGCTTTTAGGCTGTTTCTGAAGTGGTATAATTAAAATTTAGGAGTGATAAACGAAATTGCTTCATGATTTATGCTACAAAAGGAATCTAACCGTACATAAATGGAATGGGAAACTCTTGACAAAATAATCGGCGAGCTTGAGTCGATGATCAATTTTAAGACTCGCAGAGGATTCATTGGTGTTATGACTATCTTTGTTCCAACAAGTATAACTTGGGGGGATATTTGGGCAAAAGCAGCGGAGATCCAAAATGGGTTCAAGGAGGGAGTATGTTATCCAACAAAGGCGCAAAGAGAGGGAGCGTGGAGTCGCTTCAACTCCTTACGCGATGACATCTCAAGACTGAGTAAGGACGAACGGGACTCTCGTCGATGGAAGTCAGAGTCACTTAAATCCGAAATCCTTAGCAGGGTCGAGTCCGCAAGACCTGACAATCTCTTTGGCCTCCATCTAGTAAATATTGAAGAAATGAAGGCTCTAGGGCATGTGGTGCATGATGCTGGCGAGATGCTCAGTGAGCACAAGAGAGAGATGCTGGGCGAACATAAACAAGAATGCTTCGATGCAATTCAACGAATGAGAGGTGTGCATGATGCTTGGTGGGATAAATTAAAAGAAGAGGGATCCAGAAGACATGAAGATTTTCAGTCCCGAGTCAGAAGAAACCTCGAGGGAAACTATGAACGACATCGCAAGGCTACTCATGCACTTGAACATTGTCAGAATAGAGCCGATGAACTTCGATCCCAAATTGCTTCTGCGTGGAATGACGATTGGGCTACAAGGGCTGAAGGTTGGCTCTCGGAACTCGAAGATAAAATCACAGACATTGAACATTCTATTGAACAGATTGAAGAGTGGATTAGAGCAGACGAGAGTAATTTGAGATAAAGGAGAAAAAGTTAATGATAGAAAAAGAGGACGCAAAAGGGAAGGCAGAAGAAATTAAAGATATATTGGTCCCGTTATTGAAACGGAAATTTCATCAGGAAGCTAAAGTAAAAGAAAGAAGTATGGGATGGAATCGGAAATATTATAAAGTAACATGGAATACTTTGGGTAGGCAAACATTTGCGGCAGTAGATATGGATGGATATTTAACAATTAACAAAGATAGAAAGCATCTCGTATATGACTGTCATATTAGAAAATTAAAAGAGAATGGTTTTACAATTAAACAGACCACACATGGCGCCGTGGATAATAGCTACGTCGATTGGAATATCCCAAATCTAGAAAAATTCGTTAAATTACGATTTGAATGCTACACCTAAGACAGGTAGTAAAACACTAAAAGGCGATTTCTGAGTGCTTATTTGAACAGCGATAAATACTGAGCGGTTTCCGGTCTTTCATCCTTTCTGAATCCTCTGCCTCTGCCTGCCAGATCATCTTCCTGCTTTTCAAGCAAACCCACAAGAGAGTTAAATTTTCTGCTCACGTCCTTGTCATTCAAATTCTCACGATTAAATCCCAAAACATAAAAATTTATTCTTGCTCTGTCTGTGTAATTAAATATCTTCTTCTCTGAACCTCTGTAATTATCAATGCATTTCAGTAAAAATTCATTTTTTTCTGCTATGTCGGAATTTTCAGAAGTAAGTCTTGCAAGAATATAAGCAAAATCCTCTATGCTGTGCCCTTTTCCCCCTGCTTCTGAATAATAGGTGTAAATGCCTTTTGCATTCAGTTCGCAGACAGCATCTCTCACTGCCCCCTCAATATCACGCAGGTCAAAGACATGCTTTTCATTGCCTTTTTCACCAATTTTATTGATACGAGGGTCTGATTTTATATGTAGACTTCCATCCTTAAGCAAGAGATTTCCCTCTATTTCTTTTGCATTCCTATTTGGGAAAAGATACGAAAGCAGATTATTTTTGAATGCCATTTTACCTGCAAAATCAAATCAGGCAGGATTTATAAACCTTTCTATTTGTAGTTACTAAGTCGTAGTAATATATTGAAAACTACATCTCTTTACCTGTCACTTTCATATTCGTTGTCATTGTGTTCTTATATTGTTTTAATCTGTCAAAGTGCTAAAATTAATCCAGTATTGAGGGAGAAGTATAGGGAGTTGGTAGTAGGAATATGTAGACAATGAAATTGCTAATTACGTGAGAATGTTTTTAATAGGAGGTTTATAAATGGTACAAATAAATCTAAGAATAGAAGATATACTAAAGGTATTTGAGGAATATTGTAATAAGAAAAAATACCAAATCAATTGTACGAAAGACTCTAACAATAATTTACGGTTAGAGATATCCAACATAAGGGAAAAAACTTTAGTTATAATTTATCGTACGGGTTCTATAGTTATGGGAGGGAAAAACAACAAGTTGAAGGCAGAGTTTGAGAAACTGTCACAGGAATTATTGAGTAGCCCTCAGGAATTTGTATCACATAAAGTAAAGGAGATAAAGGCTTGTGCAACAAGGTACGAAATAGTGACACCTGAGATTAGAAGAAAAATAAGGGAAGCTCTGGGAACGTTAGAGGGTACTGTGGAAATTACGGAAAAGCCAAAACCCACTACTGAGTACATAGCTAAGGTTACTAGAAATAGTTCTTCTTCAACAATAACACAGTTTAGCAATGGAACTTTACTAGTACAGGGTAAAACGGATAAGCTTTTTGATGATGGTTGTACTTGGATAGAAAAAATTGCAAATCCATCAGATAAAGAAGTAATAGCAAGATTTATATCAAGCGATGAGAAGAGTTTGCAAGAATTTTCCGCGAAATACACTCCTCAACTTATAGAAGTGGCTGAGAGTAGTGTAGAAAAGAAAATAGGGAATCTGTATAAATACCTTGAATCCTACGATAGAAAATGGTTTGTAGCGTCCGAGTGCCTATGTTTAAGTAAAGTTCCGCTTCCTGAGTTTTCTCCGATAGTAATGCCAGCGTCAAAAGCATTTGAAGGGTTTGCAAAAAAACTTCTTGTTGATATTGGGCTTTTTGACAAGGGCTATTTTCAGACAAAAGATGCGAACTTTTCGACTTTAAATGATGTTAACAACCCCAAGAGGAAGGCTATATGTAATAAAGAACAGCATGCGCACTCAATGCTCAAGAGACTTAATGTGTGTCTTGATACGAACCGTAACTTTATGATGCATAGTGACGATAGTAAAGTTACGAAAGTTAATTCTATAGAAGAGGGAGAGGAAAAAGTTAACACGATATTCAAAGATGCAAAAGAAATATTTGGATACTTCCACGACCTTTACAAATTACTATAGTTGAGGAGAGATTAATTTGATTGAGAAAAACAAAGTTTTTGAAGTCTATGAAAAAATACGGTCAATTCTAGGGGCTAAGAATTTTGAGGTTTCTGGTTATAAGGGAATAGATTACGGGTTACAGTTTTCGGTGTCTACTCTTAGCTGGTCAGGAGTAATTAGAATTTACCAGAACAAAAAGGGTGTTCTTAAAATTGACTATTCACAACTGAAGGGGGGACCAGCTTTAGAAATAAAACGTTTGATAGAGGGAAGACAGATATCAACAGAAGTATTAGGATCAGCAAAGCTAAACGCGGACTTAAATTTCCCTATAATTGGCACAGATGAATCCGGAAAAGGAGATTATTTTGGTCCGCTCGTAAGTGCAGGCGTCTATGTTGATGAGCGATCCGCAAAAGAACTTACTGTATGTGGTGTTACTGATAGCAAGAAATTAACAGACAGCAAGAATTTAGAAATTGCTCGAGATGTAACTAGAATATGTAATGGTCATTTTGCAATTATTGAAGTATCTCCAGAAAAATATAACGACTTATACGATCAATTTAAAAATGAAAAGAAAAATTTAAACACCTTACTTGCATGGGGACATGCAAAAGCTATAGAAGAGATTCTTTCTAAAGTGGATTGTAAAGTTGCAATTGCTGACCAATTTGCAGATGAAAGGTTTATTCTTAGTAAACTGCAAGAGAAAGGGAAAACTTTAAAATTAATACAGATGCCGAAAGCTGAACAAAACATAGCTGTAGCAGCAGCATCCATTTTGGCACGAGCAAGATTTCTAGAAAAATTATCTAAGCTGTCAAATGAATATAAAATTAACTTGCCTAAAGGAGCTTCTCAATCTGTCATAGAAGCTGCAAAAAAACTTGTCGATATGCATGGTAGAGAATCACTTAGAAAAGTAGCGAAATTGCATTTCAAGATAACTACTAAGGTTGTCAGTAAATAGCCGGGATATAGAACGTGGCCAATCTAACAGAACAGAAACAGGAAGCTAATAAACTTAGAAAAGCGGGAAGTTTAAAAGAAGCTCTCGTACTATATCGGGATCTATGGGAAAAAACAGGTGATGAGTTTGATGGTGCTGGACTTCTTCATTGTTTGAGAAAACTAAAATTATTTGACGAAGCAGTTAGTTTTGCAGATATTTTAATCGCTAAATATCCTGACATTAAGTGGTGTAGAAATGAAGTTATTTGGACTTTAATTTCCGGGAAACTTTACAAATTTGAAGAAACAGAACCTATCGAAAGTATGCTACAAACAGCTAAAAAAATAATGAACCTTAATCCTGAAAATGTAGCTGCAAAAACTATAGTTTTTAAGGTGTTGAAATTAGCCAAGGCTTCAGGTGATTGGGGAACTGTTAATGAATGGGTAGTAAAAATTTCCCCGGATTCGCTTAGCACGGAACCGATGACAGATAGTTCAGGTAGAAAAGGATGGAGCGATCAATCCCTTTGGTATAACTACCGCATAAATGGTCTTATTAAGAATGGTAAGAATAGCGATCTAAATAATGCAATAGCTTTGGTTGATGAAATTTGGGAACGTTTTCCCAGACAACAGAAGTTTTTTCTAAGGCTAAAAGCGTTAGCTTACTACCTGCTTGGTGATTTAACTAAAGCAGAAGAAGTTTATAGAAATCTCTGTGCTAATTATAAACCTGACTGGTGGTTGCTTCATGAGGATGCAAAAGTAGTTAGAGATATAGGTCGTAAAGAAGATGCTTTGAAAATAATGTATCAAGCTGCTAGAAGTCATTCCAAACTTCAATCCATGGTATCATTATTCTTAGATATTGGAATGTTATGCAATGAAATGAAAAAGTATGAGGAAGCGAGAGCACATCTTGTTTTATGTAAATACATTAGAGAGGAAAAAGGTTGGAGTATACCTGAATCTATAATAAATACTGTTAATGATCTAAATGGAATGATTGGAAATAATAAAGAACCCTCCTCCTTGAAAGAAGCATTGAATATTTGTCAAAGTGAGTGGAAACAACTATTGGGGGAAGAGATTGATTCAGGCAACTCATCATCCAAGAAGCGGAAGGTAAAAAAAGGGCTTGTTGGTAAAATAAGCTTAGGTAGAAATGATGTGCCATTCTGTTTTATTCTTATAAATGATAAGCAATCTTTTTTTTGTTACAAATCAGACTTACCTGCTAACATAGAAAATGGACAGAAAGTTTCTTTTGATGCAATTCCATCCTTTGACAAAAAAAAGAATAAAGAATCATGGAAGGCTACAAATATACGATATTACCCATAACACAATAGAAGATAGTATAGTAAAGGGGGTACATCTTGACAGGAATTTATTGCTTACGGAGCCGTCCCATAACATATTATATGGAGATGTTCGTTTACACAGATTCAACATTTTGCAGATATTTTGACAAGGTGTTAAGATTACACCATTAAAAAAGAGCTGACATGAACCCATTGGAAAGAAAAAAACAGGAAGACTTGCTAAGCGGGAATTACATACACAGAGGCGGAAAGAGAGTAGTAATAAAAGATAAGGAAGGGAAACAGGTTCCCATAACTGATCAGCAAAAGGTTACAGGGCTTGACGAAACCGGCGGAATAGTTGACGTGGAATCTGACAACATCCACGAGTATGACTGCCAGGATGTCGCAGAAGGAAGACTGAATTATGGCGGAAAGTGCGCAATATGTGGTGCAACATTCTGCAACAAGATACTGAATGACAAGCCGACATGCTACAGAAAATGCTCATGGTGTCATTTAAAAATATGCATGCGACATGTAAGAGGCAGAGAAGGACATCCTGTTTACTGCTCTGTAAAATGCTTTTTTCTGGCTAATCCGATAATTATTGCAGGCTTGATTATTGGAATAACTGTTATCATCTCATTAATCATAGCATCAGCACCCTAATCACTTTTTGTTTTATGGAACAAAGAAAAGACAGCCAGAAAAACGAAAACCCTGAACTCAACGTAATAGAACTCATCAGATTCTGCTCAGACAACAAGCTCGACAAAGATCCCCGGATCAAGGCACTCCTCACATCACTTGCTTACAATCCAGAAGACAACGAGAAAAAAGCAATGCTGATGAGAATGATAAAGCCGACAGTGATTCATAATCTTCTCTCTCCTGATCCATTTATGCCTTATCCTGAAGATGATGAAGTTGCAGGAGAAATAAAGCTAGGAGTATGCCCTGAAACAATGGCAGTGTTCGGACTGAATGTTAACGAGTTAATGCAGGGCACTTTAATAGTTGGAAGACCAGGAGCAGGCAAAACCACTTTAACTTATAACCTAATTCACAGAGCCAATGAGTTAGGAATACATTGTCTTATCCTTGACATAAAAAAAGATTACAGGCACATAATAAGAAAACTTCCTGACACTCTAGTTTTCCGCGCAGACAGCGAAAACTTCAAATGGAATCCTCTGGAAGCACCAGAAGGAGTTGATACAATAAGCCATATAACTAATTTTGCAGACATCACATCAGAAGCTCATGCAATTTATGATGGAACTAACAATTATATCGTTGAGCATTTA
>JAHJDO010000048.1 GCA_018812485.1 bacterium
CTGACGACAGCCATGCAGCACCTGTCTCCTTGTATGCATCGTTAGATACATAAAATCTACTTTCATAGACGGGCAAGGGATGTCAAGCCCAGGTAAGGTTCTTCGCGTTGCGTCGAATTAAACCACATACTCCACCGCTTGTGCGGGCCCCCGTCAATTCCTTTGAGTTTCAGTCTTGCGACCGTACTCCCCAGGTGGGACACTTAACGCGTTAGCTACGGCACGAAAGGTATAAATACCTCCCACACCTAGTGTCCATCGTTTACTGCTAGGACTACCAGGGTATCTAATCCTGTTTGCTCCCCTAGCCTTCGTGCCTCAGTGTCAGTATTAGAATAGAAAGTCGCCTTCGCCACTGGTGTTCTTCCTAATATCTACGCATTTCACCGCTACACTAGGAATTCCACTTTCCTCTCCTATACTCTAGCTGGACAGTTTCAAATGCAGTTCACCCGTTAAGCGAATGGATTTCACATCTGACTTATCCTGCAACCTACACACCCTTTACACCCAGTGATTCCGGATAACGCTCGCCCTCCCCGTATTACCGCGGCTGCTGGCACGGAGTTAGCCAGGGCTTTCTCTAGCAATACTGTCAACCTATTACGTATTATGCAATAGACATTTCATCTTGCTTAACAGGGTTTTACAATCCGAAGACCTTCATCACCCACGCGGCGTCGCTGCGTCAGACTTTCGTCCATTGCGCAAAATTCCCCACTGCTGCCTCCCGTAGGAGTCTGGGCCGTGTATCAGTCCCAGTGTGGCCGTACACCCTCTAAGGCCGGCTACCCGTCATAGCCTTGGTGAACTATTATCTCACCAACTAGCTGATAGGACAAAGGCTCATCTCTAAACGATAGCTTACATATAGAGGCCATCTTTAATCCTAAAAACCTACATCTCTAGGATATTATCCAATATTAGCTCCGATTTCTCGAAGTTATGTCAGTTTTAGAGGTAGATTACCTATGTATTACTCACCCGTGCGCCACTTTACTAAGCCTCCGAAGAGACCTTTCTCGTTCGACTTGCATGTGTTAGGCACGCCGCCAGCGTTAATCCTGAGCCAGGATCAAACTCTTCAAAAAACATCAAAAATTCAACAGAGACCGCTGTTCGCTTGTCAAAGAACATCTTTATAGTCTTTAAGAGACTGGATTATAGCAAAGAATTAATTCCTGTCAAGCCCATTTTTGGCATTTGGTCTTATTTTTATAAACTTTCTCTTTCCTACCTTCAGCAGGAACTCTTTTTTTATCTGTATGTCAAGAGTTTCCTCCACAACTTTATTGCCATCAATACACACAGCTCCACCTCTAACAAGCCTTCTCGCCTCACCACTTGTTTTAGCCATTCTTGCATCAATCAATAACTTGACTATCCATATCTTGCTGCTGTTAATCCGTAATTCTTCTATCTCTTCAGGGCGCTCCCTTCTGCTGCATACTTTCATGAAATATTCTTCCGCTTCTTTTATTTCATTCTCATTATGAAAAGTTTTCATTATTTCTCTTGCCAAATGCTTTTTAACATCCATGGGATTCTTCTTTTCATGGGCTAACACACTTCTAATTTCATCAATCCTCGCAACAGATATATCAGTAGCTAATTCAAAATAATTCATTATCAAATCATCTTTTATAGACATTATCTTTCCATACTTTTCCTTTGGAGTATCATAAATGGCAATATAATTATTAAGGCTTTTGCTCATTTTATTTACACCGTCAGTTCCTATAAGAATTGGCGATAAAATAGCTACTTGAGATTCCTGAGAATATTTTTTTTGTATTTCTCTTCCTAACAATATGTTAAATTTTTGTTCACTAGCTCCTAACTCAATGTCAGCCTTAATCATGACAGAGTCGTATGCCTGAAGTATTGGATACAAAAGTTCATTCATTGATAATGGCAGTCTTTTTTCATATCGCATTCTGAACGTCTCATGGGCCATTATCTGCGCAACTGTAAACTTACCAAGAAGCTCTATTAAATCCATAATTTCCATCTTTTCAAACCATTCACTCTGCCAGTGAACTTCTGTTCTTTTTTTATCAAGCACAGTATATAACTGATCCATATATTCAGTTGCATTCTTTCTAACTTGTTCCTTTGACAAAGAAGGCCTGGAACGATCTAGTCCTGTAGGATCTCCAATTTGAGCAGTATAATCCCCTATTATTACAACTCCAACGTGTCCCATATTTTGCATTTGTCTCATCTTTCTAACAGAAACCATGTGCCCTATGTGAATATCTGCCGTGGTAGGATCTATCCCATATTTCACTCTCAGAGGTCTTCCAAGACCCAGTTTTTTATTAAGTGCATCCTCCGATATGATCTCTACTCCGCCTTTTTTTATTTCCTCTAACACCTTATTTCCCTCTATTTCTCTGCCCTAATTTTGTTAATATTGCAGGAATTTTTTCATTTCTTATCAAATCCAAGTACGTCTCTCGCTTTCTAATTAAGTAACATTTATTATTTTTTACTAAAACCTCTGCTGCTCTTGGTCTTGAATTATAATTAGATGACATACTAAAACCATAAGCCCCAGCACCCAAAATTGCCAAGACATTATTTGATTCAACAAAAGGCAATCTTCTGTCCTTTGCAAAAAAATCTCCTGATTCACACACAGGACCTACTATATCAACAATATCTGAAGAGGTTTTTCTGCCAGATTTCTGTAAAGGCAGTATCTTATGATATGCATTATATAAACTTGGTCTTATTAAATCATTCATTGCTGCGTCAACAATAATAAATTTCTTACTCACCGATTTCTTAACAAATAGTACCTTTGTTAATAAAACTCCTGCATTTCCTGTTATAAATCTTCCAGGTTCGAGAATCAATGAACAGTTAAGTTCTTTCAACAACGGCTTTAAACTAGTTGCAAATTCACTAGCTTTTGCAGGACTTTCTTTATCATAAATTATTCCTAGCCCTCCTCCTATATTAAAGTAATCTATATTTATTCCCTCACATTTCAACTTATTTATAAAATCTACTGCTTTTTTAATAGCTTCAACATAAGGTTGAACCGAGGTTATTTGAGACCCAATGTGGACGTGAATCCCTCTAAACTCCAGATTCCTATATCTGTTTGCTGTTTTATATATCTTAAAGGCCTCATTCAAGGATATTCCAAACTTGTTTTCTTTCTTTCCTGTTGTTATATATGCATGTGTCTTGGCATCAACATCAGGATTTATGCGCAAACCAATTTTAGGCCGTTTATTAAGCTCTCCAGCTATTTTGTTTATCAATTCAAGTTCAGCTTGAGATTCTGAATTGAATAGCAATATATTGGATAAGAGTGCAAATTTTATTTCATCCTTTGTCTTGCCAACTCCTGCATAAACTATTTTATCCGATTTAATTCCTGCTTTTATAGCACGATACAATTCTCCCCCTGAAACTACATCTGCACCACATCCCTGATCAGCAAGCAGCTTACATATTGCTATATTTGAATTTGCCTTAATAGAATAGCATATTGTGTGATGGATATAATCAAAAGCTCTATCAAGCTTAAGATAATGATCTATCAGAGTCTTATAACTATATACATAAGTCGGAGTTCCGAATCTTTGAGCAATTTTCTCAAGATTTACATTCTCGCAATAAAAACTTTTCCCAACATACGAAAAATCATGCATAGAAAATCCTTTTGTATTATTAATGTCTTGTTTAGTATATCAACTACTATTTATACTTGCAACTGCGGATGTATATCTAACAAAAGATCCTCAAATTTCCCTTCTTTATACCTATGATATGCAAGTCCTGCTATCATTGCCGCATTGTCTGTGCAAAGTTTGAATGAAGGGGAAAACAAATTAATACCCTTTTCTTTACAAATTTCAGAGAGCTGTTTCCGAAACTCTGTATTAGCAGCTACCCCACCACCAATTAAAATTGTCTCAACATTTTTTTGTTCTGCTGCACTAACAATCTTCTTTATCAAAACATCTATTACAGACTGTTGAAATCCAGCGCAAATATCACTAACATCTGCCAAATGCTTAGTGGAATTACACTCAAGATACCTGGCTACAGCTGTTTTCATTCCACTAAAACTAAAGTTATAAATATCCTTTCCAAGAAACGCCCTTGGAAAATTCATAGCTTTAGAGTTGCCTTTTTCAGCCATTTTAGATATTACTGGTCCACCCGGATAGCCTAAATTTAGCATTTTTGCAACCTTATCCAGAGCCTCACCTGCTGCATCATCATAGGTTTGCCCTAGCAATACATAATTATTACAACTTTCTACATAAAATATCGCTGTATGCCCCCCTGATATAACCAAACCAACAACAGGACAGATAATACTACTGTGTTCCATAAAGTTGGCATATAAGTGTGCATGTATGTGATTAACTGCTATAAGAGGAATACTTAGTGAAAAGCTCAGGGCTTTGGCTGTCTCTGTGCCTACAAGAAGGGCATTTGCCAATCCAGGACTGCTCGTAACCGCTACTGCATTAAGCTCGGATAACTTACAATCCGCTTTTTTCAAAGCTTCCCAAATTGCATGACTAATCAGTTCAATGTGCGCGCGTGAAGCAAGCTCTGGAACCACTCCCCCAAACTTTTTATGAATATCGATTTGTGTACTGATAACACTAGATCTAATGTGCTTTCCGTTTTCTACAATGCTCGCCGCAGTTTCATCACAAGAGCTTTCTATTCCTAAAATTAACAATTTATGAGACTCCTCAGACTTTATCTATTCTCCGAGATGTCGGACAACACCGTATTTCCTTAGAATCACAAGATCTGATCTTCTAGCTGTTTGGTCTTCCTTTGTTTTATAATCAACGTCCATGATTTCTATAAATTCCGCCGTATAATCTTTTAACACGCCGGGATATTCAAATATCTTATCACCTTTAGTCAACTCAAGCACAACTCTCTTACCAATATGTCTTTCTAATAAAGGTTCGAAAGACGTTCCCATAGAACCCATCAATTCTTGTTTCATCTGGGAGACGTATTTATCTTGAGAAGTTAGTATCGACCCAGCAGGAGCAGCTTTTTTGGCCTGACCGATTAACAGATTCACTACCTCCATCATCGAATCTCTTACCGTCTTGAAGAAATTTTGCATTCTTCTTTTAATCCTTCTTAATGCCGTGGGATGATAGGTTCTTTTTAATTCCTTCTCCCTTTTTTTCTTTCTACGTTCATTTAATTCGTCGTAGTAGCGAATTAAGGTTTGAATATTAGGATACTCCTGTTTATATAGAATGTAGCTCGTCTCATCATGTCCACTTTTATCTTTATGCTTGGTTGAATAAATTAGTTCTAGCCCCGTATTTTCCACGCTCAGTTTACCCCAAAATATTTTGCCAGTTGTTTTTTCCAGGGTTACCAGGTCCTCTGAAAAATCCCACAGGCATTTATCTCTAACTCTTCCTCTAATAAAAGCAGCAACCACTGTGAATGTGATAATAGAAACTATAGTTATAGCAAATGTATCAGGCATAATAATCTCCTTTTAAAACCCATCCAAATTTCCAGATAACGTTCCCAGAGTTTGTGAAGCATTTGAGTGAAAGTGCGAAGCGCTTGAGTCACAAACTCTGTGTTATCGGCCTGTTTGGCAAACAATATCATAACCAAGTATTGCTTGAAAAAAAAATTCTCAATCCTTATAGTATACAAAGTGTACATCCTTGTGTGCCCCTACCGTTTTGATATGGGTAATTGCATAATATATAAAATCATCAATATACTCAAATGTATCATAACAATCAAATATCGCATCATACAACGCATTCTCATATTCAGTATATGATTGTCGTCGGGCGACTTCCTCAGAAATAAGCCCTGCCTTAAAGCCCATATATTCCGCAATTGAATGAACAAATAGTTCTTCCAGCCATCCGTTAGGATAACTATAATTGCCTTTGCCCTCTTTCTCCCAAATTTCTTTAAATAATGGCTCTTTTGCTAAGATAGATATAGCCGTCTTCATTCTCTTTGCTTCCTGCCATCCCCTGATTAAAGGATGCAGTAATTCATGGAAAATTGTCCTGAGGACAGATCTCGTTGAGCCTTTGATCTGATAAACAACCACTTTGTGGCCGGCTTCGCTGAAACCATACGCACGCTGAGGCCGGCTGAAACTAGATGGATAAAGGATGATTTTCGTGCTTCCCGAAAATCGCCGGCCGGTTAATTGTTCCATAAAAGTGATCGGCGAAAAATTAAGCAACCCCAGCTCTTTTGCCAGCGATTTGGCGTCCTCATATACAAGTTTTCTGTGTTCGGTTAACCACTGTTTTTCAAACCCTTCATGGTAATATCTATTCAGGAAATCTCCATACCATTCCGTAAACTTATTGAAAGATATTCCGAGTTTTTGCATAAGCGCACTGTTCCATTTGTCTTTAGCCCATGTCTGTATTTCCTTTTTTTTGTCTTTTTTAATGAATTTTATAAGTGGTTCTATTTCATCGGGACCATCATAGTTTTGAACCAAATGGCATAATTGAGACTCATGGGAATTCTCGATGAGAACCGTCGCCTCACGCAGGGTTTTCTCAGAAAGGTCTTCCCGCATTTGAAGCGCCCATGAAATAAAAAGCCGATCATGGTCTTCTGTAAACTTAAGGGCATGGAGGCTGATTATCAGTTCATATTTTAAACGTGGTTTAATTTCTATTCGTCCGTCCCCAACTTTGTATGATAAAATGGAGTCATCAGCTATAGCCGGTTTAGCTGCGCAAATATTGATGGACATAACTCCACTGAACGAGCAGAAAACCATTAAAATTTTTATTAAAGAAACTCTACCTCTCATCGACAACAATCTTCTCTTATGCGCCATTGTTACCGGCTATTGCTATTAAATTCCCCACAAAATCAGATCCTGTCAGGCGTATACCCTTTAGACTTTGCCCACTCTGTAGAACAAAGAAATTTCTTTTGTTTCCTTCGAAGCCCTCTAGTTCCAATAATAAAAATAGGAACCACAATAAGGGCAACGAAAATAGGGATAATGGGTCTTCTCATTGTTGCAAATATAAAAGAAAGGGGTATAGCAAATGTAAGTGCTACCCATAAGCCATACATTCTGCCCATCCGAATCACTTCTTTTTTCTCAATCTCGGTCATATGCACACAAATCTCTTTCACTATTTTTGATTGAAATGGTGACCATGTTTTCCAACTCATATTTTTTTACCTCCTGGCCACAATGGCCGATAATTTAACATAAACAAAGCACTTCGTTTATGCACGACTCTAGATGAAGCCTCAAATTGTAATTTTTTTTATTGTCATCTCTTTCAAAAATCTAAAGGGATTTTAATCCGCTCAATATCCCGTCGGCTAACGTGAGTATCGATTTCTATATTTTACTCTTGTGCCCAAATAACTCTTGAATATACCGCAAATTTGTACCGCTTTCTAAAAAGACTAGGTAGCAAAACGTTACTTATTTCGACTTTGAACTTTGTCTTATTATTCTGGCAGCTTTTATTATTCTAATGGCAGATTGAAGCTGTTTATCTCCAGTTAGAATGGAGTGTTTTGCTTTGTCTTTATTTTCGATGGCTTTGATCCTTGCCTCAAATAATTCAACCTTCTCCTCTTTTGACATCTCCAGAGTAACATCAGGTATAAGTCCAACTTCATCAATACAACGGCCTTTGGGCGTATAATACTTAGCCGTTGTCAATCTTATGCCAGATCCATCAGATAGAGGAATTACTGTCTGAACAGATCCTTTCCCAAAAGACTTAGTTCCCAATATAATGCCTCTATGCCAGTCCTGTATTGCGCCGGCAAAAATTTCGGAAGCACTGGCACTACCTTCATCTATAAGAACAACTAATGGCATATCCACAGGATAAAGAGCTTCAGTTTGTGAGACGAATGTTATATCCTGTCCTTTATTTCTCCCTTTTGTAGAAACGATGAGTTTCCCTTTTGGCAAGAACAGATCTGTTACTTTGACACAAGCTCCCAATAAACCACCAGGATTGCCCCTTACATCAACAATTAATCCATCTATTTTCTTCTCTAAAAGAGAACCTATTTCTTCTTTAAGTTCAGAGAATACTTTCTGATTAAACTGGACTATTCGCACATATCCTATATTATCATCCAATACTCTGGCATTTTTTATGTTCTTTATCTTTATTACTTCACGTACAATGTCAAAGTGAAGAAGTTCCTTTTCTCCTTCCCTTGCAATTTTTATTGAGACCTTTGTTCCTTTTGGTCCCCTTAATTTTTTCACTGCTTCCATAAGCGTTAGGTTTTTCGCCGATTTACCATTTATCTCTGCAATCACGTCCCCTGCTTTAATCCCTGCCTGATCTCCAGGAGTATCTTCAATTGGAGAAATTATAATTAGGAAGCCATTTCTAATACCAATGACAATTCCTATCCCACCAAACTCTCCCTTTGTTTCTACCTGCATTTCTTTGTAAACGTCTGGAGCCATAAACTGACTATGTGAATCCAACCCTGTTAACATTCCATTAATAGCGCCATAGATAAGCTCTTGAGGCGTGGCTTCTCTAACATAAGAAGACTGTATGACAGTGATTACATCACTAAATAATTTAAGCTCTCTGTAAAGGCCTGTGTCAGCTATAACACCATCTGATATATTCTCGCTTTGAACCTCAATAGACAGACAACAAACAATAGTAGTAATAATTACAGCTATTACCTGTATCTTCCTCATAATCGATATATTGATCTGATACATAAGACAACTCCTATGTATAATTATTTATCTTATTTTCTTCTTATGTCTATTTTTGCGCAATCTTTTCTTGCGCTTATGCGTGGCTATTTTCTGTCTCTTTTTTTTCTTGCCGCACGGCATAAATTCTCCTTTCTAAAAATCTGTAAATAGGCTATATTAATAGCATAATAGCGAACATTGTGTCAATCAAAACATGTTAAATAGCGAGCAAAGACAAATTCTCTTAAAAATTGCCAGAGAAACTATGGAAACCTATATCAAGACAGCTAAAACACCAATATTCAAAATTGATGACAGACCATTAAATGAAGAATATGGCTCCTTTGTAACCCTCCACAAAAAAGATCAATTACGCGGCTGCATAGGTAATATTATTGGCACAAAGCCCCTATGGGAAACAGTCAGGGATATGACAATTGAATCTGCAACAGGTGATCCGAGATTTTCTGCTGTCAGAGAGGATGAATTAGAGCAAATAGATATAGAGATCTCCGTTCTAACTCATCCAAAAAGGATTGAAAATATTGATGAATTCCATTTGGGCAAACATGGAGTAATAATAAAGAGAGGTTTTAATCAAGGAGTGTTCCTGCCTCAGGTTGCTCAGGAAACAGGCTGGTCAAAAGAGGAATTCTTATCCTCTCTCTGCAGTCATAAAGCAGGTCTCTCTCCAGATGCTTGGAAGGACAAAACCACCGAAATTCACATCTTCAGCGCACAGGTTTTTAGAGAAAAAAGGGCACAGAATATTATTCCACTACATTGTTAGAAAGCATCTTCCAAACTCGGAGTCCGCGACGTGAAAGATAAATTGGGAGACACTGGAAACCTCTTTGAACAAGTACCTCCTGCAATTCTCTTTTCTTCGCCATATCACCATTTGTCAGGATAGCAATTGAACCGCCGTCTCCTCCTGCACCGTTTACCTTACAGCCGAGAGCATGGAAATCTTCAGCTATTGATATGATCTCTTCAAATTTGCCGCATACAAGACCCTTATGGAGCTCCCGCTGAACTTCGGTATTTCTATTAAAAGTTCTCCCAAGTGCTGGAAGGTCACCTGCATCAAGAGTGTTTTTCGCCTGACGAGCCAGCTTCCGCAGCTGCTTTATCCGCTTGTCTTCATGTGGAGAATTTCCAAGATTGGCAATAACCATTTTATGTATTTCTGATGAACTGTGTGGTTGACCTATATATGTTACAACAAGACGGTGTTCAAGCTCCCACCAAACGTCATCCGATGGCTGTACGCTTGAAATGCTTGAGTGGGGAAAATCATGCATCTCAATGAAGTTGATTCCGCCATAGGCGCTTGCAAGCTGATCCTGAATACCGCACTCCAGCCCCAGTTCTTTAGTTTCAATTGAGTGGGCCATGGCTGCTATTTCATGTGACGTCAAGTGTTCTTGAGTCAGGGCATCAAGTGCTCCGATTAAAGCTACAGACACTGCCGCAGAAGTTCCCATTGACGCTCCTGGAGGAGCGTACGAAAAGATATTAATTCTCAACGCAACATCTTGTGGTATCTTCATTATCTTGATCGCTGCCTCGAGTAGAGGATGTTTATTGTAGACAACGTGTTCCGGGTCCAATGAATAGGATTCACCAAAATTTTCTGCGGAAATGACTATGCGATCCTCGTGCTCTGCAGAGTCCAAAGGGAAAAGTTGAACTTCGACATATGGGTATATCGCAATATTGAACACGGCACCTGACCTGGCAAAATGAGTGTCTGTCCATCCACCAACGTCGCAGATTCTTGTTGGTGCTATCGCATTGATTACAACGGGTTTCATATACGTCCTTATCTATACGTTCAGCCAATCCGTATGGAATGTACCTTCTTTGTCAGTTCTCTTGTAAGTATGGGCACCAAAATAATCCCTTTGGGCCTGCAGGAGATTTGCAGGAAGACTCTCTCTTCTGTAGCTGTCAAAGTATGCAAGCGCTGAACTGAATGCAGGAGTGGGTATGCCAAGCTCTACTGCTGCTGCAACAACCTTGCGCCAATTATCCTGATTCTTCTCAACAATTTCCTTGAAATAGGAGTCAAGCAACAGATTTGGCAGATCAGGAGACTTATCAAAAACCTTCTTAATCTCTCCAAGAAACCGCGCCCTGATTATACATCCGCCGCGCCACATTAATGCAATCTCGCCAAAGTTCAGATTCCATCCATATTCTTTTGCAGCAGCCCTCATCAAAGCATAGCCTTGAGCATAAGAACATACCTTTGACGCATAAAGAGCATCCTTTATAGCTTTTACGAATTCCTCTTTGTCTCCCTCATACTTTTCTGATGGACCATTAAGCACCTTAGATGCATTTACCCTCTCTTCCTTTATAGCGGAAATACATCTTGCAAATACGGCTTCAGCAATTGTTGGAGCTGGAACACCAAGATCTAAGGCAGCCTGAGAAGTCCATTTGCCGGTTCCCTTTTGACCTGCTGTATCAAGTATTATCTCCACTAAAGGTTTGCCTGTATCAGGATCAGTCTTTGATAGTATATCTCGGGTTATCTCAATCAAATAACTATCAAGTTCTCCTTTGTTCCATTCTGCAAAGATCTTATGCTGTTCCAGAGCTTTTATTCCCAAAGCATTTTTCATCAGAAAATATGCCTCACATATAAGCTGCATATCTCCATATTCAATGCCGTTATGCACCATCTTTACAAAATGGCCTGATCCATCAGAGCCTATCCATTGACAGCATGGCTCGCCGTCTGCTATTGCACAGATTTTCTGTAATATAGGTTTAACATGTTTCCACGCTTCAGGAGAACCTCCGGGCATAATACTGGGACCTTTTAGAGCGCCCTCTTCACCACCTGAGACACCTGTTCCTATAAAAAGAAGTTCTTTAGATTCCAAATACTTTGCCCTGCGTATGGTGTCAGGAAAATGAGAATTTCCACCATCAATAATAATATCTCCCTTTTCCAGATAAGGTATCAGTTTTTCCATAAAATCGTCTACAGCCTGGCCAGCTTTAACCATAAGCATAATCTTGCGCGGGGATTTTAAAGAATTGACAAATTCTTCTATTGAGTGAGTTCCAATAATATTCTTGCCTTTTGCCCCGCCGTTTATAAATCTATCAACCTTCTCAACTGTCCTATTAAAAACTGCTACAGTAAATCCCTTGCTTTCCATATTAAGAACCAGGTTCTCCCCCATCACAGCAAGTCCTATCAAGCCAATGTCTGCCTTCTGCATTTTCCTTTTCCTCCTGTTGTTTATTAAGTTTATTCTATTATTTTACCAGTTTCTATCTGCTGTATGACAACACCTATCCACCAGCGAAGATTTATGAACAAAATTCCTTTAAGATTACCACGTATAGTGAACTTTATAGGTTATAGTTTTCTCCTCGTCTGGTGCCAGCTGAACCCGGAATTCAACGGTCTGGCTGTCAGTCTTGAGATAAATGTTTGATTTCTCTGTGATATTCCAGTTAATCCAGCGATACAGGTGCTCAACGACCCTGATTTCCACCTTCTCTTTTTTGTGATTACGGAGTTTAATTTCAAACGCTTCATCCAGCCAGTCCTGATTTGTATCAATCTTGTAGTAGGTGCGTTTCCTTTCCCCGACAATATCAAACGCATTTCCTGTATACACACGAACAGTTTCGTCTTTTGGCGTGTGGTCAATAGTGTTCTCTCCTGTAAACTCCAGTTGCCCATCATCACCGCGGCGATAGAATCGCATGCGGCCTTGTGGCAGAGGAATGCCTAAATGGTTTTCTTCTGAATTTTTAAGCTCCCTCATTACCCACACCTTGGAATTACACTGCGTGCCATAATCACGATCCTGACGGATATTATCTGCGTTCCAGCCGCGATAACGGTTCCAGTCAATCTTTGCCCCATCATAGACATACAAACGTTGTGATTTGACTTCAGAAGCGCGCATAAATTCAACTTGTTTTGTTTCTCTGTCATGAAGAGTTGTAGAACGATGTAAAGTATAGAGATGATATTCATCAAATGCTTTCTCAGATACAGGAGGACGCATAATACCACTACTATTCATTTTGGACATTGCTAATGTTCCTACCCTATCTTCCTGCCCGGGTTGAATCTTGCTTACATCTCCAGCCATAAGTTTGATCTTTGCATTCTTAAATGTCTTACCGCTTTGATTATCCATTGTTATCCAGCCGACAATGTCAAGAACATCTCCCTTTTCCGGCGCCACAACATTATAATCCGCCTTCCAGCTCATACCTCCGCTGATATAACATAGTTCCGCTGTCATTTTGCCCTGACTGTTGGTTTCAAGAAGCCAATTAAGAGTCGGCTTTAGGACAGTATCGTCCGTTAAAGAAGGGAAAAGCGGTAAGCCCGGCAATCCAAATCTAATCTTGCCATCCACTTCAATTACAGGTTGACCTCCTACATTTGGATTTGCATAAGCCATCTGCCTGTAACTATACTGTGCTCCATATTGCTGCATTCCTCTCTGATGAGGAACATAGCCGCTGCGAATAATCTTACCCTGAACAATCTCTTCTTTGTCTTTATGCTGAATAAGAAAATCAATAGTTTTGCCTTCATATAAAGAAAGCAAAAGCCCTTGTGAGACAGGATCTGAGCGGTAGTTCTGTTCAAGGATCTGGATTGCGCTTTTGCCTTTTGGATCGCGCAGAATCACGGAATCCGGCTCCAGATGCGCTGTTATATCTGTAACCCGAACATCATTTGTTCCCTTCTTTAAATCAAGACTCAGTTGGTCGCGCACAACGGCAAAGTTCTGATTGTAGATCGTCAGTGCTGGGTCAGCAAACCCCGCTCTCACACTAACAACAAACATCCCTGCAGCTACACAAAACACGTACACTTTCTTTATCATCCTATCCTCCTGTTTTTGTTTGTTTTTATTTTGAATTTCGTGCTTCTAATTTTTCTTTACATGCCCACAAACCTGCTGATGGAGAGCTGATAAAAAAGACTTGTTCGCCGTCAGGCATGGTATTCCAGCCTTCTGACATCTTTTCAGGATTGTATCTATTTAAAGCCTTTTTAATATCCACATATTTAAAATTAACTCCTTCTATCTCCCCTTTTGTCAATTTCCCGGGAGCATATGTTATGCTAAAACGCCCCTCAGATGATCCATGAATAAGGTGCGCAGTAGCATGCCTTAGGTCCTGCATATCTTCATTCTTTCTATATTGCTCCATAACAGAGGGAGTTCCAACATATCCATACTTACGGATAATCTCATCAACCTCCGGCTGTTCTCCAAAACGCTCAAGTCCCGGAGCAATAATCAATAACTCTCCTCCATCTGCTATAGCCATACGTGTGCGATATATTGCTTTATTAGCCACCCACGTACTTTTAAATTCGTCTGCCTGCATTACCGCAACAATCTTCTTAACAGGTTTATCAAAAACAGTAATATTCTGCTCTTTGCTTTTTCTGGCTGCCGTTAAATATGTTTCAATATCATCTCCAACATACAATCCGGTAGTAACAAGTTTATCATCTTGATTTCTTGCCATAACGATTAGAATATATACGTGAGGAATGTTGTTTAGGTACTCTTTCTCTGCTTTATTATAACACGCTCTCAATGGTGTTATAAGCTGTCCAAGATTATTTTCAATACCACAGCAGGCCGCCATCATATGGGAAGCGCATATCATTTCTTTTCCGCCAAGACCAATAAAGTAATTCTTGTTATGATTGGCAAAACCCAGCACTTCATGAGGAACAACATGTCCTATATTTATTATAAGATCATAGCCCTCTTCTACGACTTTTCTGTTAATTTCAACAGGTATTGGCCAATCAGCTTTACCTTTGCTGACCTCCTTTACATAATCCCGAGAAACCTCTCCAAGGGTTTTACAACCCTTTCGCCAATCATGCTCAAGAAAACAATTCTGAGGGATAGAGCCAAACATCCATTTGTTTTCTTCATCAGTATGAGGAACATGCTGCCCCAATGTAGGTATAACATCAACCTTACAAGTCTTGGGAAGAAGCCTGTAAATCATCTCTGTTAATTGTCCTGCGCCTGAATGATAACGGGTAATATCCGGCGGTAATAAAAGCACCTTTTTGAAATTTTTTGTTATCCGCTCACTTGCTTCCTGCACCACCCTCTCCATTACTTCCTGCTTCTCACTTAAATCTATCTCTTTTGATTCTTTATAAAACCATGGCATCTTAAATCTTCTCCTCTTATATTTTATCTACTTTAAAACCAATTTCTGATAAGATATTCGCTAATTGCGATTCTTCTTTTTTAAACAAGATCTCTGTATTAAAAAATTCTCTTCTCACAGGATAATTTTTTCTCAAAGAATCGAACCATGCGCCACTTTTCTCAGCAGGTAAAGAAAAAGATTCCCTAAGTTTTGAATCATCCTTTTCAATATCATACAATTGAGAAATAACTTCGTGTAATTTTTTTTCTAATGAACCATTATTCATTTCACTAACTTTAATAACAGGACAATTGCTATCCGGCAAAAAGTCATTGGGATTCCATTTCGCTTTCTTATTTAAATATTGACACAAACTATTGTATATCATAAACGTCCCATTGACTTTTCCGTCAAAGGAATAACCTGCAATATGAGGAGTTCCAATCAACGCCATTTTGAGCATCCCTGTATCAATATCCGGCTCGTTTTCCCACACATCCAAGATAACCTGAGATATCTTGCAATGCATCAGAGCGCTCTTAATGGCCTCTGTGTCTATAACCCCGCCGCGAGAGGTATTTACAATTACAGGACATTTCTTTAAACGTCTTAGAAACTTTTCATCTATCATATGATATGTAGGATACTTGCCCTGTCTTTCAAGAGGAACATGAAAGGTTAATATATCACAATTTGTTATCAATTCTTGTATTGGACGATATTTTATATTTCCTGTTCTCTCAAAAAGAGGAGGATCGTTAAGAAGTACTCTCATTCCCAGAGCATTAGCCTTCTTTGCAACTTTACTGCCAACACTACCAACTCCCACAACCCCAATCGTCAAATTGCAAAGATTGAGACACAACTTGTTTGCTGTATATAATAATGCACAAGCTATATATTCTGAAACGGAATTAGAATTAGAACCGGGCGCGCTTGCAAACCCGATACTTCTATCATTCAAATATTTAACATCGATATGATCCAGCCCTATCGTGGCCGTCCCGACAAACTTAACCCTGCTTTTTTCTAAAAGTTTGGAATTAACCTCTGTGATAGAGCGGACAATCAAAACATCAGCATCTTCTACCTTTTCAGGAGTTATCTCTCTTCCATGAGAAGTCTCAACTTCTCCTAAAGTAGAAAAAGCCTCCCTGCCAAATGGAATATTCTCATCAACAACTATTTTCACGCTATTTCCACGGTGGGATGCTTGGCAAATACTTGTCAAACTCGTCTATCAGGGATTTTTCATAATACCCCGCATACTTCCCATTTATGAATTTGTCAAAGGCTTCATTGTGAAATCTTTCCCATGATATATCCTCATCTCCAGGATTAATGGGATAAAACAGGGTATTGTTAGCGCGCGCTGCTTTCATATCTCCTGGAGCATCCCCTATCATTAGAATATGATCCGGCTTATAATTGTCTACAGCGGCAAATGCCAGATGTTCTTTCTTTGTTCCCATTTCCTGGCCCGCAATCACCTTGACATATTTAGAAATATCGTGTTCATCCCACTCTCTCTTGAGAGCTTCACATGGGGTTGCAGATACAACAATTGCATCTGCTGTGTTAGAAATCTTTTCCAGGCTCTCCCTGACAAAAGGAAATGGAGGCACTCCACGAACTATTTTTGCTACTGTCTCATTAACTGCCTTAGACCATCTTAACGCCTGCGACAGTATAGGGTCACCTGTTTCCTGAACAGCTCGTTCTAAAGCGGGATTCCCAAGTTTTGTCTCTTTCTCAATCCATTTGCGCAGGGATTTTGCTTCGGGTATATTAACCTTGCGTTTTTTTACATCTTCTCTTTCCAAAAGAAGATCAAAAACCATTGTAAGAGCAGGAAACCTGTTTATCCCGCGCCATTTTGAATACAGGTTTACAAACTCTGCAGCTTCTCTGGCATATTTTGATACTGCTTGAAGTTCCCATTCATTAATAATATTAGGAATAAAACATTCTTTATGCTTTACTTCCATAGTGTCAAACGTACACCCGTCAGAATCAATTCCAACAAAAAACTGCTTTTCAGGCTTAAATTCTTTTAATTCCTGTGCTGCATCCTGCATAAAACATCCTCCTCTCTCCGCAATCTATAGTTGCAATTATTAATTAATTTAAATTTCTAATTTGTATGCCTGAGGAATATACTCAGCACATTTCTTTCCCGCAAATACAGGCTTGATTCTCGCAAAGCGTTGTATTCCGTTAACTATTGGCACACTTACCCAATCCTCTCCAATGAGCGGTCTTGCATATTTTATGAATTCGTCAGTTACATCAATCTTATTCTTTGCTATCCAGTTTGAAGGAAATTTCCTTTCAGAATTTGCAACCTTCTCAAGAGAAACCTTGTCATATTCAACACTATAAATTGACCCTGATTTTCTGAGAATTGTAGACATAAAACCGTTAGTTCCTTCATAAGCTATCAGAACTGCTTTCTGGCCAACTTTATAAGCTTCATCCAAATCCACTGTAGAGGCATAAATTGCCGTATCACGCTGGTCAGTTCCTGGTATATATCCTCTTGCACTGCCTCTTGCTTTAAGCCCGACTTTATTTAAATAATTCACAACTGTCTGCTTAACAGTACCCTGGCTTGCCCCAAACTCAGTATGTCCGAAAGCATCCTTTGCTTCTCCAATATCTCCAACCTGAAATCCCTCACTTATCACTACAATAACTCTGCCTGATCTTTTCAACTCTTCATTCACATTATCTGCAAGATCTTCTATGGAAAGCTCAGTCTCAGCAAGATATATCTGTAACGGCATCTTTCTTTCAGGATCTGCAAGACGCGCTGCCGCAGGAATAAAACCTATCTTCCTTCCCATAGCCTGAATCACCGTAACAGGATCTGCAGGAGAAGAACCATCGTTCTCTTCATTTGCATTCTGGATGCAATACGCCCAGTATCTTGCTACACTGCCGTATCCCGGGGTATGATCTATAAGCTTGAATTCTTCATCCCCAACATCATTGTCTATTGTTTTCGGCACGCCTACTGCAATTAAATCCAGCCCCTTATCCTTTGCAAGCACACTAATCTTATGGGCTGTATCCATTGAATCATTACCGCCAATGTAAAAGAAATAGCCGATATTATGAGCTTTAAAAACCTCTATAACACGATTAAAATCCGTAACTTGTTCTTGCTTTAACTTATAGCGGCATGTTCCTATTGCTCCAGCAGCTGGAGTTGTTCTTAAAAAAGATATTTCCTCTTCACTCTGAGCACTCAAATCCAACAATTCCTCCTTAAGAATCCCCTCTATCCCATGGTATCCAGCGTATATTCTGCCAAACCTCTCAGGTAATATCTTACATGTCTCGACAACTCCCCTGAGAGAGTTATTAATTACTGGTGATGGGCCACCGGATTGAGCAATAATAACATTTTTTACTTTACTCATATTTCAACTCCCTCATTTTCATAACCATCAAAAACTTATTATTATTTAATAATTAAAACATTGAAAATTTAAAATTAGAAATTATTTATACTCCGCTAAAAGCAGAGAAGCCTCCGTCTACAGGAACAACAATTCCTGTTACAAATTCTGATGCAGGAGAAACAAGCCATATAAGAGATCCAATTAAATCAGCCGGATTACCAAAACGGCGCATTGGAGTATGATTTATTATAGTTTCCCCTCTTGGAGTAAGTTCGCCTGTCTTTTCATCAACAAGCAGAAAACGATTCTGATCTGTTAGAAAGAACCCTGGAGCAACAGCATTGACTCTAATATTTACAGCCGCTAAATGAGTCGCAAGCCATTGTGTAAAATTAGACACAGCTGCCTTTGCTGCTGAATACGCAGGGATCTTTGTCAAAGGTCGGAACGCACTCATAGAAGATATATTTACGATATTCCCGCCATCTCCTTGTTCCGCCATTAGTTTCGCAAATACCTGGGTCGGGAGAAGAGTACCTAGAAAATTCAGATTGAAAACAAATTTCACTCCTTCCTGATCCATATCAAAAAAGCTTTTGTTTCCCAGTACATCAATTTTCTTTAGATCCTCAGGCTCCAGAGTCTCCTTGGCTGTAGTTGCCTTTGGGCTGTTGCCACCAGCACCATTTATAAGAATATCCACTCTTCCAAATAACTCTAATATCCTGACAGATGCCTTTTCAATGCTCTCCTTATCCAGCACATTACAGGCTAAGCCCACTGCTTCTCCACCATGTTTTGTAATATCAGCAGCAAGTTTCAATGCTACATCCTCTCTGAGATCAAGGATGGCCACTTTTACTTCATGCTTTGATAAAGCCCTTGCCATTTCTCCGCAAAGAACCCCTCCACCACCAGTTATTACAGCTACTTTATCCCTAATATTAAATAACCCGCTATTGTCCACTTCTCCCTCCTAAATTACTTTTTGGATTGTATCAAAATGTATAGAGATGTCAAGAAAGGCAAGTCTGAAAACTTATAAAAGCTTTTGCCATTGCATCAATGCGTTCCTTAGAATGGCCTACTGCCTCAGGAGATGGATACCACTTAGAAATAAATCCTCCATTGAATTTCCCAAAAGAATCAATTAAATTCTTTGCATAGGTGCGGATATCCTCAAGTGTTCCATTGACCATTGTATGCTGGATATCCACAGGACACCAAAAACATATCCGGCCACCAAACCTGTCTGCTAAATTTTTTACTCCCATATTTTCCTGCTGGTCCATCTGGATAACATCAAGTTCTGCTTCAATAAGGCCGTCTAATAATTCCATTATATGTCCACAACTATGTAAAAATGTTAACATTCCTAGTTCATGAGCAATACGATAAACTCGTTTATAATGTGGTTTAAAAAACTTGCGAAAAATCTCAGGCGACACCATTGGCCTGTCCTGTAAGCCCCAATCATCAGCGGATATGATCCCATTCACACCGAATTTAGCAAGATTACGGATTGCTGTGATTGCAATATCTGCCAGAATATCAAGAAGTCTTGATAATTCATCAGGATGTTCATACGGGTCAGTCCACGCTTCGATATGTCCTCGCAAATACTCAAGTCGGTGAATAAAACTCAAAGGAATCGAAGCCAAAACGAATTTATTGTCAGTATTTTCCTTAATCCTCTGTTTGACTCTCTTATACCTTTCAGGGTTATTATAATCTGGAAAAGGGTAGCTATCTAACTTTTCATAGCTGTTAAGTGGATGAATTTTTACCTGTCCCATTGTTTTATCACTCGGCAATTTCTCCCAAACACATCCCCATTCATCTTCTCCTTCAATCTTGGGTTTCCAACCCGGGTCAATAATATCAGCTGAATGAAAGGTAAAAAAATCCGTCCCCCACGGTTCTGGAAGATCATGTGCAATACGCTCAGGACCCTGAAATTTTACTGCACGAATTACAATCTCTTTGCTTGTCATAACACTGACTCCTCGTCTAAATTTTTGTTATTTCATCAACACGAAACTTTGGCAACTTTCATATAAAATCTCTAGTTATTGTTTTCTCAGCAGTTTTATTTTTCACAATTGAAATTTGGAAAGCAATTCTTCAGCTTCTTGTTGAGATGGACAACGGGTGGAAATTAATAGCCCCTCTGGAGAGAGATTGTCCAAAACAAAATCAATCTCATCTGGCTTACAATAAACAATAATCGCCTTTTTCTTTGCCTGAATCTTTTTATAAATGGGCATCCATTTTGCAACACTTTCTTTTGCAAGTCCAGCACCTGGAACCCATTGAATTGCATTAAGTCTTGGAATTTCAAGAAGCATGTTTAGGTGCTTTAGAGCGTCTGGACCATCAAGATGATAAATGGAATAATCCAAATAATTTATTTCGTTAAGTATCTCTTCCCAAAAAAATTCTTCGTACATTTTGGTAGAAATAAGACATGTAAAATCGCTCTGGACAGGACACATTTTCATTGGTGCCCATAGACCCCAAGCACATGTTCCCTCCTGATCGTTTGCAATAATCCTGTAGCTTTCCTCATAAACTTTATGCCATGCTTTCCCTAAAAGTTTCATTGCTTCTTTTACTCCATCAGGACTATCAATCAAATCCATACATAACTTTTCAGGACTCCCCCTTAAAACTGCCAACGAATCCATGCCAGCATGAAGATCTGTTATGCTAACAAGGTAATTCCCGTGGGAGCGTCCCAAGGCATAGGATGTAAACTCTTTAGTCTTCTGCCAGTAAAAATTATCTTCTTTGATGTCAAGAGCGGATAGGTCAGAATAATCCTTAAGCATTGGCTTACTCCAGTCCGCCCAGGAGATAGGTTCCTTTGAACCAAGCGGGGAAAATTCCAGAGTTGCACCCATATAAGCAGAGAAAACATCAGTACCAAATTCTGGCCGACATTGAGGAAATGCTAAGCCGCCATAAAAGGTGTTTTGAATTTTTCTCTCTGCAAGTTTAATAGCCTTCTCTTTATTAAATCTATCTTTTGGGCTTCCAATAGGCGTTTCATCTTGTTGATGATTCTCACGTGGAGCTTTTACCTCAAGAGCTACTTTATTCAGAACCTCACAATTCCACCACGCTATATAATATTTTTTTATCTTTTCAAAATCTTTATCCATATCTTTTCTTCTAACCTCTTTTTA
The DNA here is from genome assembly GCA_018812485.1 of bacterium. Classification (NCBI taxonomy): domain Bacteria; species bacterium. Next base: position 21,501 of record JAHJDO010000048.1, read on the forward strand.
ATTATTTCACTGTGGAAATCAAAATATCATATATTTCCCTGAATCATTATTCTTTCAACTTTTCCAGATTCAATGGATTTTTCCGCAGTAAAGGCAATCGCAGTGCTTAAAATACCAGTTTTTACATCTGTAAGAGGTTCTTTTTCTCCCCTAAAAACCTTAACTAAATCCTCAATCATAGCAGGATCACCCCCACCGTGTCCTCCCTTTCTGAGTTCAGGGTTAATAGTGATAATTTCATTACTATGTCTTTTACTTATTATTACCTCTGTCTTATGTTTATACGGCTGAAATTTGCCATTATGGCTGTAAAAATCCTGAACACTTATCCTTCCCCTATCACCAATAAACTCAAATTTTCTTTTATAATCAGGGGTAAAGTTGCATTCTGTAAACGAAGCCTTGGTGCCATTTTTATAATTGATTAGAAGTACTTCATTATCATGAATATCAACTTCAGAGGCAAAAACACATCTATCCTCCACAATAAATTTTTCACCAGACATATAATCACTATGATAATGCTCGGAATCAATAAACTCTTTACAGGTTTTTTTCTCTTTACAATTACTACACCTTTTATCATCCGGTTCATTACCACCAAAAACATCAAGACTTCCTAAAGCATAAACTGACACAGGCTCGCTTTCTGTCATCCAGTTTATAATATCCAGACTATGGGTTGCTTTCTGAGGAAGAAGTCCGCCTGAATATTTCTTTCTTCTGTGCCAGCTATGAAAAAAGTAGGATGAGCCTCTTTCAACAGAATCAACAGCATTAACAATCTTTATATTTCCAATAACACCAGAAGAAATTAACTCTTTCACCTTTTTATATAAATTGTTGTATCTTAAACAAAATCCCAGCAAAAAAATAACCCCGTTTTCCTCTACGGCTTTTTTCATTTGCAAACAGTCTTTAAGTGTTAATGCCATCGGTTTTTCACAAAAAATGTGTTTTTTCTTCATGGCAGAATTAATAACTATTTCATGATGCGTATAATCTGGAGAAGTGATGATTACCGCATCTAGTTCATCTAATTGCAGAAGTTCTTTATAATCTCTAAACCTGTTTTCTTCATTTATGTTATAATCATTGGCAAGATTAGCTAGCCGCTTTTTATCCGGATCATTGACGGCAACGATCTGAACTCCTGGAATCCGGGTAAGATCCCTGCAAAGCCCTACAGCCCTATTACCTGCGCCAATGATACCAAATCTAATTTTTCCCATTAGTAAAATCCTCCTAACACGTTTATTATGAACTACAAGTATTCATTAACAAGTGCAATATAGAGTGCGGCGGTCCAGCCGTAGTCCCTTATTACACGTGCGCCCTTATTTCTACTTCCCTTTCTCAACATATAGCGTGGATCTTCTTTCCCTTCGCAATCATAGTACTCCATAAGAACACCTATTTTCTGATACCATCTATCTATTTCTTCAACAATTCTTTTAGCAATAATTCTCGCATCCTCAACAAACCCATAATTTTTAAGTCCCTCTATTATCATATAGCTTATGTTTACCCAGGTTGGTCCTCTCCACATATCTTTTTCAAAGACTTTTTCTACTGGAGAAACAGAAGGTATGGGCATTCTGGTAAGAAATTCTTTTTCATCCATTAACTTATCCCGCAGTATTGCTGCTCTTCTTTCATCAGGAATTTTTGCAAGGAGTGGCAAAAAGCAGGCAGGGGTTTTAACTTTTATAAACTCCCCCCTCCCATTAAGATCATAGTATAAGTCGTCTTCCTCACACCACATCTTTTCATTTATAAGTTTTACTAATCTTTCTTTGTTTTCATCAAAAAAGTCTTTATCTTTTTTCTTTTTTAAGATAAGCGCAAGTTTTGCCAATATACTGAGCTCACCTACCATATACGTCACCAGGTCTATATTATCGTCAGCACCCGAATGATCAAATCGTGGTGAATTGTCCCATCCTGACTCTCCGCATCGGCAGAGAGTGCTGTCCTCTATTTTAAGCCATCCCAAAAGTCCACTGCTGGTAAAGGAGCGGTTTTCCAGGATCCACTTTATAAATCTGGATAAATGTTCGTAGATAAATTCCAATTGATCTTTTTGGCATTTTCCAAAATCGATGATTTTTGCTAAACCCCACCCAATTATCGGAGCCTGTGTTTCACCGACAAGCCTTTCATTTATGGAATCCATATTCATCGGAATAAACCCATTCTTTTGCATTCTTTCAAGAACTGCTCTAATTGCTTCATAAGCCATTTGTTTATCAATATAATTCCAGCCGATGGCATGAAAAACAGAATCCCAAATCCACATCTGTCTGTGTGGATATTTATCAGGCGTTGTCCATCTGACATGGGCCTTTTTTTGTTTGGATTCAACGTTCACTCTTAAAACAGAGGCGCTTTTAGCATAAGTTGCTTTATGTTTTGAACTTATCTTTTCAGGAACTTTCAACTTAGAGTAATAAGAAAGCGATTTTCTCTTTATATGCTTATATTTTTTCTTAAGTAAGGGGAACTGACCAGCAGTTTTATGGGCATTGTCAAAAATATAGGAGAGGGATATAGCAAGACACTTTTCCACTGTTCTTGAAAAAGGAACCTTTCCCTTTGCGGAATTAATTGTCATATCTTCAGTGAATATTACATTCTGTATAAGTTTGTTATTGTTTTCCCAGACAATAGAAAAATTATTAATATTTCTTAAATTTAAGAAGTAGAGACCATTATCAATAACTGTTATCTCAAGACTTTTTTCATTGTTAAATTTTAGAAAAATATAGTCGCCTGAAACAACAGATTTCTCTTTTGAAAAACTTTTTAATGATAGTTCTTTTGAATCAATATAAAAAGCAAAAGAGGGAACTAGACGCGTTGAGCCTTTCTCTTTAAGACAACGTATTTCCACGCCGATATTATTTTTAAGCAACCTGCCGATAAAAGGCCTTAAATAATCTGTATTGCTGTCATATCCTGAAAGACAGAAAAGAGCACCTTCTCCCCAGATGTTTGGGTAGTAGTTCTTTAATAACATATCCCTCCTCCTTTTTTCTTATTTACTTCTAAATTCTAGATATAGTTTTTCATAGTAATTTCGTGGCCTTACTTCCTTTTGCATCCAATATTTATTTTTAAAACCAAATTCCCTTCTACTTTAACATTGAAGGAGAAAACATCTTTATTTTCTTTGATTTTTTTTGGTTTATATTCTTTCCCATTGAGATCATTTATGCCCTTCATTCTCCCCTTTCTCAGAAAACCTGTAATTTCTGCCATGCCTAGTCCTTTTAATTTCAGCATGCAATTTCTATTATGTAGTCTAGTCAAAGAGGATATATGAACTCCGCTACATTCCAAACTTAGGGCAATATCATCTGTCCACACCACATCCCGAATAAGGCCATCTGTAACCATACAGGGATATTTCTTCCCCCAGAGTCGAATAGAAAAAAACTCCTTGTTCTGTGGAACCTTCCAATTTGTATTTACAAGATACATTCTACCTTCTTTATTTGCTTTAGAATTATTTTTTCTCCATATGACATAGTTTATATTCTTACTTTCTTCAATTCCAAAATCTTCCTTAAATTTTTCTCCTAGAAAGCAGAGCAAATCCCGATTAAATTCTATCAGTCCATTCTCTGCGGGAAAATCATAGAAAGCACCTAAGTAAACAGTCCCTTTCCCAAGTTTATTTTCAAGAAAAACAGGATTCTTATTTTGATCCGAAGCTAGAATTTGGGCATTTAAATTAACAAGCTCACAAATCCTGGTCTCTTCCTGTACTTGATAAATCTTTTTCCCTAAAACTAAATTTCCCCCTGTTCTGATAGACTTAATTTTCTTTCCTGCTCTTTTTATATCTGCTCCAATAAATTCCTTTAGCTTACCCTTTCTAAATATTTTAGGTTCTTTTTCCGGATTGGTGCGTATATCAAAATGACAGGCACTTATATAGAGAACTCCACCTCTTTCAACATATTCCTTTAACCGTGTATAAAGATCTTCAGTCATTGTATTCCATCCAAGAAGAACAACACATTTATAATTGCAAAGAGAATCTAAAGATATGTCTGATGGAGGAATATCAACCTGCCCATATGGAGTCCCGCAGAAAAATTTGCGTATGGAAGGATTATCCTTGTATTCCTCTATTGGCAAAGGCGGCAGCCATCCATTGATTGCTTTCCACGAAAACATATGTTTGTTCTCTTTCCATTTACCCCAGAACGTTGTATTCCACTCCTTCCATTCTTTGGGACCACTAACTTCCGGCGTTTTATCGCCAGGAAGCCATAGCATGTATTCCAAATTTCCGAAAAGCACTGCAAGAGATGAGTAAGGTTTCCCCTGACGCGGATGAAGACGAGAAATGCGGTAAAAATTCCTTAATATGTTACGATTATTTCTGGGGAAATTATCTTCTTCATCAAAGCGCTCATATGCATTGGTCTTGAATAGAGAATTCTCTGTATAAGCATAATTCCCGCCATGAGTATAGACAAGATTGAGTAAAAGGTTAAAACGTCTTGAAGCCGATTCATCATGTGGAAAACCCAGATACCAGTCTATTGCAATATGAGAGCCCCAAAAGATATTTCCTCTTAACTGACACGCTGCTCGTGCCATCCCAAATAAAAGGGAAACATTAGTTACTGGTTCTGCCTGTATAACATCTCCTTTTTTTAAAGGGATATATCCTGCAAGTAAACTCGGTTCACCCCATGACGTGGCAAATCCAAGCCTATCATAAGATTTTCTTCTCCTTTTTAAATGAGCAACATAGATATCGCGTATTTCTTTAAGTGTTTTAGCTTGCGTGAACTTTTGCATTTCAATTACTTCTTCATCATTTATTTTATGCGGGATTATAGTATTTGTGAATTTTTTTTGATTTTGAAAACGTTGAAAGAAACAGTACCCTTCATGGGCATGAATCCCCTCAAAACATTTATTATCTTTTAAGAATTTTACTTGAACAGGATTACCTTGAATAGGCCAGCTTGTAATACGAAAAACAATATTCCTATCATTACAAAAGTTTATCCATCTTTTCCATTTTTCAGAGGATGCTGGTTTTGCATAGGTTCTTCCAAATGTAGGACGAAAAATAATATAGTTTCCCATTTCTGTATCTTTGAAAGCATCCAGAATATGTTCCATCTGACCACTTTCATCATGCCTGTGGTCATCAGAATCTGTTCCTATCCATAGAGGTACTTTTTGCTTATATTTTGGATAAATTAGTTTTATCTTTATTTGTTGAAAAGCGTTGGCTGAGTGAATAGAGATTTTTTTATTTATCCCTTCCTCTTTAGCTAGAAACAAAAATTTGTATTTCCCCGGGTTTTCAAGCTTTGTAACTGATGAAGCAGTAGGTCTTTTATCATGCCAACCCTGATCATGCGCTGATA
>JAHJDO010000049.1 GCA_018812485.1 bacterium
AGGAAGAACATACACATTAAACTTCGGATTAAGACCTAAAAAGCCGCTAATATTAGTCAATATAACCTCGCCTGAAGATAGTTCATATATAAGAGGAACAAGTTTAGACGTATCAGTATCATGGCAGGGCAGAGCAGGAATAATAGATTTATATTTAGATGATAATTTAGCCGGCAGTTACAGGACATGGCGCTGGTGGCACAGGGCAGGAAATCATACGTTCAAAATAGCCCTTTCAACTCAACAAGAGGGAGAACACAAACTCAAAGCAATAGCGTACAGGTCGCACAGAAGAAAAGGTTACAAAGCAGAGTCTAAGGCGATAATATTTATTTTAGACAACACTCTACCCATAATTTCAGATATATCTCCAGTAGATAATGCTTTAATAAATAACAATCAACCGAAAATCTCAGCAGTATTGTCGGATGCGACAAGTGGGATTGATAAAGATACAATTGTATTAAAACTAGATGATGTTGAAGTAACTGCAACTTATGATGAGACAACAGGCAAATTAATCTACGCACCAATTACAGCGCTTGAAGACGGGACACATACAATTTCTATTGGAGTAAAAGATAAGACAGGAAATGAAGCGAGCACTACATCAACTTTTATAACAGACACAACTCCGCCAGTAGTATCAAACATTCAGCCGGAAGATGGAAGCGCAATTGAAGAAGCTAAGCCAGCAATATCAGCAGAATATTCAGATAACTTATCAGGAATAGATGTAAGTTCAGTTAAATTATTGCTGGATACTCAGGATGTAACAAATAATGCGACTGTAACAGATACAAAGACAACGTATACTCCAACTCAGGATTTGGAAAGCGGGGAACACACGTCAGCATTAGAACTCAAAGACGTCGCAGGAAATACAGTATCAAAGACATGGACATTTACAGTAGAGGGAGGAGCAAAGATATTAAATGAAATTTCCAGTAATGATCCGCAGGATCTGGCGATAGACAGTAATAGAAACTTATACATACTGGAATCAGCTCCAGCAAGGATATACATTTATGATAAGGATGCAGCCTACATAACATATATTCAGCTTGAGAATATAATAGATCCAAAAGGAATGGCGCTGGATAAAGATAACAACCTCTATATAACAGATACAGGAAACAGCTGTATAAAGAAGCTTAAGTTCATAGAGCCGGATGTATTTACCTATCAGCTTGACACTGATTTTGGAATAGAGGGAGTTGCCAGCGATACGCTCATTAGTCCATGGGGAATAGCAGTTGATGATGATACGAACATCTATGTAACAGATAATCAGGCAAATAAGGTAATAGAATTTGACGGAGAAGGAAAATATATAACAGATTTTGACAGGACAGAAGAAGCAATAAGTGATACTGAAATCATAGAACATTCATTCAATAATCCAAAGGGTATCACAGCAACGGGATACGGGACGATATATGTGGCAGATAGTGGAAACAACCAGATACAGGAGAGTTCAGCCAGTGCTTTGAATGTCATTATAGGTTCTGAGGGAACAGGAGATGGTGAGTTTCAAAATCCTGTAGATGCGGCAGTAAGTCTTTATTACATCTATGTCATTGACAGTGTCATTGACACTAGAAACCTAAGAGTTCAGAAGTTCTTGACAAAACCCAGAAAAGAGACGGAGTCTCAAAGGCCGTTTGAAGCTAAATTTGACAATTTGAATCTAAACAATCCAACAGCAATTGCAATAGATAGTGATCTGAAGAGAGAGATAATCTACATAGCAGATAATGGAAACAACAGGGTATTGAGAGTTGAGATACCGATTAAGTCTGCAGAACCTGTTTTGGAAGAAATGAAGACAAAACTTGAAGCTGAAGATATTGACAGCGCAGTTTCATGTATAAGCGCTGATTTGCAGGAGAAATACAGAGAAGCGTTTAATGTGTTGAAAGACGCAGGCAAGCTGAATGAATTTGCGGAAGACATGAAAAACCTGGAGCTTATCTATGTCAGAGGAGACAGGTCAAAATACAGGTTAAAGAGACTGGAAGATGGAGAAGAGATTACATATTACATATATTTTAAGAAGGATGAGAACGGGAAGTGGAAGATAGAATCGTTTTAGGAGAAAGTTCTTATGTATAAATCCGAAGCACGAAGCACGAAATACGAAACAATATCGAATGCTCAAAATACAAATGTTCAAAACGGTGTTTTGGATTTAGAAAATTTAAATTTAGGATTTGTTTCGGGTTTCGGATTTAGGATTTCGAGTTTTTCAAAAGTAGTTTTAGTTTTTGCTCTAATATTTCTCACCACAACCTCAGCTTTTTGCATGGGTTATCACTTTTTATCAAAAGCAGAAGACAGCAAAGTGCAGGTAGTGGATGCAGATACAGGAAAGCCGATTGAAGGAGCATATGTTGCGGTGAAGTGGACTAAAGAAAGATTCACACTTGCGCTTGCAGGCGCGGTGCATAAGGTGGTTGCTGTTAAAGAAAGAAGGACAGATAAAGATGGCTTTTTTAAGCCGTATGATAGGATTGAGAAAGGCAGCAAATTCACACTTGTTGTGTACAAGTCTTCATATAAAGCCTATGTGCAACGTGGTAAACCTGAGAAAGAGAAAATTCCAGTATTGATAAAATTAAAAAAATTAACTGATCCTCAAGAAAGATTTAATAATGTCTTCGACTTACCAATAGTTTCAAAACCCAACGGAGAACAGACAGGACTGGAGAAAGAAGCACACAAAGAAAGGAGATTTTTATATGAGAAATACAAGATATATTCCCCTACGGAATAATATAACTTTTTTTACTCTAAATTTGTTTTTTTGGTTGTTGGTTTGTTCTGTCCCGTGTCTTGCCTATGATGATGATGTAACCCATCCTGAGATTACCAAAAAAGCCATAAAAAAATCAGAAAATTTAGATAATGCAAGAAAAGATCTAAAAATTACAAACAAAACCTTTTCTTTTAGGAGTGGTTTAATAAGTAAAAAAGGCAAAGAATATGATCAATTACTTACAGAAGGTTCTACTGACGAAGACAACAAGGACTATTTCCTAAGACATTTTTACGATCCGATTTCAGGGGATGGTTGGGGGGTGTACGAGAGCGCATATAACAGAGGCGCTAATGGAGCCGGAACCCCGTGGGGATACACAGACGCAGTTGGCTATTTTTATAGCGCCTTAACTTCAACGACGAAAGAGAGCAAAAACGCAAACTTCGGGAAAATGTTTTATTCACTCGGAAGAACGGTGCATTTACTTCAGGACATGTCAGTGCCAGCGCACGTAAGAGATGACCCGCATTTTCCATATTTTAACCAGCTACTTGGCGAAAAGGATATGTACGAAGCTCACGTGGAGACTTTAGGTAGCAATCTTCCAAGTGGAAATGCAGTGGATTTTGGGGATAGGCATTTCTATTGGGATGATGAAAGTGGCAATGGTCTTGCAGAATACACAAATAGACATTTCTTTAGTAAGGGTACCATATTTGAAAACTATACATACCCTCATGAAGATGAAGGAGGATGGAAACTGGTAAGTAAGACTGCAGAAGATGGGAAGGTGGATATAGTAAAATATCTTTATACAGACGAAGTAAGTCCTCTGGCTAAGTTTACAGTGTTTTATAAATTCGGTCTTCATATTTCCGGATTAGAACGTGTTTCATATCATCTTGACAATGAGTGCCACAATGCATACGCAAAATTACTCATTCCACGAGCAGTTGGCTATTCTGCAGGGCTTCTGGATCACTTTTTCAGAGGAGAAATTAGTTATGTATAAAACAAAAACAGCGTTACTAACAATTGCTTTAATATTTTTAACCACAACCTCCGCCTTTTGTTTCGGTTTCGGCACGAAGTGGATGGAAAAATATGAAACGATGAAAGTAGTTGACGCAGATACTGGAGAAACGATTGAGGGTGTGTGGGTGGTGGTCAAATGGGAAAGAATGGAGCTAACAAGCTACATAAACCCTGGAGGAGCAAGCCATAAGACCACAAAAATTATAGAATTAGAGACAGATAAAAAAGGAGAATTTTGCCCTTTTAAGAGCAAGTGGAAATATGGAAGCAAGGTATGGATATATGCTTGGAAAAAAGGTTGCAAGTTTGGAGTGGCAAGTCCGCCATATAGAGAACATGATAATGAACGAGGTAAATGGAAGGAAGAAGTATCTCCTATCATCAAGCTCAAAAAACTGCCAGAGGGGTATGAGGGGACAGAGGAATATTTGGATAATATGATTAATGTTGAATTATTCTTTGAAGGGACGAAGTGGATAAAAATTATAACAAAAGAGAGAGATAGAGCATCTAACTTGTGGCATAAGAAAAAAGGATAAATAAATGAACAAAAAAAAGAGATTGTTGATTTGTACAATTGGAATATGCCTGTCGTTAGTATTTTCGATCAGTCTGTTTGCGTATGAAAAAGAAACGCATAAAAAAATAACAGAAAAAGCAGTAGAGAATGTAAAACCAAAAATAAGCAATGTCCTTACTAACGAGTGGAAACTTGAGGAAGGGACAAATTTTTCTTTTCGTATCATCAAGAGGAAATCCGGCAATTACAGCCAGTTGATAACTCAGGGAAGTTGGGAAGAAGATGTGCCTAAGACTAACTGCCCGAATCACTTCTATGACCCAACAACGGGAAATGGTCTGCTTGGTTTTACTGACGCAATGTCAAGAGGAGTAGATAGCGCAGGAACGAGTTGGAGTTATAGTGATTCAAAAACCTATCTTTACAACGCCCTAACATCTGTCAAAAAGAAGGATAGGCTCGCAAATTTCGGCAGGATGTTCTATTCATTAGGAAGAACCATCCATCTTCTGGAAGACATGGCAGTGCCAGCGCATGTGAGGAACGACGCACATTTACCCACACCAGCGCAGAAAGATTTATATGAAGATTGGACAAATGAAGCAGCTAAGAATGGAATATTGCCAACAAGCGGCTATGGAGCCGTAGCAATTTCGGATGATGATATAAAAGACTTATGGGATGAAACAAGAGATTATGGAGAAGCAGGAGATAATACATACATAGGAATGGGACTTTCAGAATATACGAATCGGTATTTTTTCAGCAAAGATACAATATTTCTGGATTACTCCTATCCTGCTCCATTTGAATGTCTAAAGAAAAAAGAAACGATAATAGCAGAGGATGGGGGATATGACGTAGTAAGGTATTTCTACACAGCAAGAGTTAATCCAATTTGTAAAGAAACGTTGTTTTACAAATATGTGGAAGATGATCCAACTCTGCATTTACTGGAGAAAGTCTCCTACCAACTTGACGGCAACTGCCACAAAGCATACGCAGACAAACTTGTTCCCCGTTCGGTTGGCTATTCTGCAGGGCTTTTGGATCATTTCTTCAGAGGAAAGCTTGAGGTTACAAAGAAAGAGGCAAAGAGGACAAGTGAGACGCAGCCAATTTACGATGTAACGCTGAAAATAAAGAACGACTCCGGCGAGGCGATGATTGGAGGAAGTTTTGTGTTGATGTATAAGGCAAGGGAAAATGATGTATTATTGGAAGATACATACAAAAAACTCGGTGAGATAAGTCTTTCTGAACTTCTTGAGACAGGAGTAACAGAGCTTCCCAACGGAGCGGAGACGAAAGAGTGGGTAATAAATGGAGCTAATGGGAATGGTGTAGAAATATTAATGCCGCAGGATTATGCTGATGAGAAATTTGAGGGGATAGAATTTACACTTGCGTATAGTGGAGGACTCGGACAGGAATCAGGCGTAACAATCGGAAAAGTATTCGATAAGATGGATGAAATCCCACCCTACTACTTCCACGTCCAGCTTTCTCCGGAATATGTAGAAACAAGTGGTGAGCCTTCACAAACTCAAGCATTCACTATAACAGTTCAATGTTACAACTATGGGGAAGCAACTGAGACTCCGGCAGGAACAGTAAATAAGCTTGACGGAACTCAAAGCTGGGCGAAGGACGATACAGGAGTGTGGCAGAAGGAGAAAATAAACAAAAATCAGGATATAAAGCCGGCAGAGAAAAAGGGTGATTTTGCAGGCGAGGTAAGTTTGGGAATATCCAATATCATAAACAGCGCTTATGAATTATACGCAGGTGGAAAAAAGCTGGAGAAGATAGCGTTAGCTGGCGGAACAGGCTCAATATCAGCAGTAATAAAAGCAGAAGATGGAAATATAGGAGATAATCATCTATTTCTGATTATTTCCGCATCAGACGGAACAGGAAGTGGAAATGGAGCACTGATGATAAACCCAATAATTGTTAGTCATCATAATTCGGCGGGAAATTACTGGAAATCTAGTGGGGAGCTCGGATGGCTAAGAGATTGGGACTGGAATGAAGATAATTATAATATTTGGTGGGATAGACTTATAAATGGATATTGTGGAGCTAATCCTGACTTACCCGAAGCAGAATGTCCCATAGATCCATATATGGGAAGCATGTGGTGTAAAGGTTGGATTGATAAGACTTGGGCAGATGTGTCTCCTGTTTCTCGTTGTCTCTTTGTTGGTAGCGTGTGGGTGAGTTATCGTGCTGCCAGGTTGAACTTGAGTGCACAAAAATTTACATTATATTATAATCTTTCAGAGGATAACATAGGTTATGCTCCTGAGGAGATTAGCAAAGTATGGATGAAGGGTGGTGTTTCGGTCTGGCATGAGCCAAATAAAATTAAATATATAGGGAGTATAAAAAATAAAACTACAGGAGAGATAGGAACAATTAAAACTATAGATGAGGATCATAAATATATAATTTGGCAAAGTCTTTCTGGTTCTGATTTTGGTTCATCTGAACAAGCATACAAGTTTGAACCTTCTATAGATACTGAAGGGGCAGAAGGAGCTGAACAAATGAAACCTGAGTATTGTGATTGGGTTCCTTATTCTGTTTCTGGGATTGAGATTTCATTTCCCCAGATTATATTTATCCCAAAATCTGAGGAGTAGATTTATTGAAATGATAAAAACAAAACCAGAACAAAAAGCGTTGATACAATAATTATAAATAGAGGGCTAATATGGAAAAGAATAATATAAAAGTATTCTCAGGAACATCAAATCCAGATTTATCTAGAGAGATATCCAGCTGTTTAGAAATTCCATTGTGTAAAGGAGAAACAAGTCGTTTTGGAGATGGAGAATTTAATATAAGAATTAATGAGAATGTGAGAGGAAAAGATGTTTTTATTATTCAATCTACATGCCCGCCTGTTAATGAGAATTTAATGGAGCTGCTTATTACAGTCGATGCTTTCAGGAGGGCTTCTGCCAGCCGAATTACTGCAGTGATTCCGTATTACGGCTATGGCAGGCAGGATAGAAAAGTTCAACCACGCGCTCCAATAACAGCTAAACTTGTTGCTAATTTAATTACAAAAGCTGGTGTTGACAGAGTTTTGGTGATAGATTTACATGCAGGGCAAATACAAGGGTTTTTTGATATCCCTGTGGATAATTTATTTGCTGCACCGCCTGTTTTAGTTAAATATTTTTTGACAAAAAAAATTGAGAATGTTACTATCGTCTCTCCAGACTCCGGAGGCGTTGAAAGAGCAAGAGCAATAGCAAAGAGAATGAACGCGACCCTTGCTATTATTGATAAAAGAAGACCTGAAGTAAATGTGGCTGAAGTGATGAATGTGATTGGAGATGTGAAGGGAAGAAATGCAGTGATTCTGGACGATATGATCGATACAGGCGGTAGTATAATAAAAGCAGCAGATGCGCTTCATGAGAAAGGGGTAAAAAAAATATTTGCAGCATGTACACATCCAGTATTTTCCACAGATGCTATTGAACGTCTTGATAAGTCTGTTATTGACGAAATAGTTGTTACAAATACTATTCCAATGGATAAAAAGAAAAAATCAAAAAAAATAAAAGTCCTTTCAATAGCAGAGCTCCTTTCGAATGCAATATATAGTATTCACAATAATACTTCTGTAAGTTCATTGTTTGTTTAATGGGGGATAATAATGCAAAAAATTCAGTTACAATCCAATATTAGAAAAGAAATAAATACAAGATCCACAAAAGATCTAAGGAAACAGGGATATATACCTGGCGTTTTATATGGCCATGGTATAAAGACTTTGAATATTGCAGTTGAACAGAAAAAGTTTGAGCAAATGGTAAAAAAAATGCATGGAGAAAATGTGCTTATATCTTTATCAATAGATAGTGATGGTTCTTCAAAGCAGGAAACTGTAATGGTTAGGGAGATTCAGTATCATCCCGTAAGTGATGGATTGCTTCATATAGACTTTTATAAAATATTGCTTCATGAGAAAATTACTACAAGGATTAGTATAATTCTTACCGGCGAGGCTCCAGGAGTCAAAGAGGGAGGAGTACTGGATCACTCCATGAGAGATATGGAAATTCGTTGTTTGCCTGATAAAATACCAGGCCATTTAGAAGTAGACGTTTCACAGCTGAGAATAGGTTCATCCATTCATATAAGAGATATGAAGATTCCAGAGGATGTAGAAGTTTTAGCAGACCCTGACCAAGCAGTTGTTTCCATTGTTCCTCCAACTATTATAAAGGAAGAGGAAGTTTCTGTGGAAGAAGAGCCAGAAGTTATTGAGGGAAAGAAAGAAGAGGTTGAAGCTGAGGCATCAGAAGGGGAGCGGAAAGAAAAGAAAGAGCAGAAAGAAGAGAAAAAACCAGATGAGCAAAAGTAGATGAAGATAATTGTGGGATTAGGCAACCCAGGTATCAAGTTCAGGAAAAATAGACACAATGCGGGATTTATGGCTCTCGATAAAGTGGCGAAAGAGACAGGGATTAATATAAAAACCAGAAAGTTTGATTCTGTAATTGGTCGGGGTTTTATAGGAAAGGATGAGATAATTCTTGCAAAGCCCCAGACTTTTGTCAATTTAAGCGGGCAAGCAGTCTCAAAGCTTGTTAATTTCTATAAAATGGATTTGGAAGATTTGGTTGTTATTTATGATGATGCTGATATAGAATTCGGCAAAATTAGAATTAAGAAGAATGGAAAATCCGGCGGGCATAATGGTGTAGAATCTATTATAGATGCACTGGGTAATGAGAAATTTTCGAGAATACGCATTGGTATAGGCAGAAGCAGTCATTATGAAGATTTAAAAAAGTATGTATTAGCGAATTTTGATAAGCTTGAAAAGAATAAACTTGATAAGATTCTATCCAAGGCTTTAGAGGCTATAATCATAATTATAAGAGATGGTATTGATAGAGCAATGTGTACCATCAATGCATTGGTAATTGTATAGAAAGGATTATAATGAACGTTCAGTTGCTATTTCCATTGATATGTAGTTTCTTAGCGTTAGGGTTTGTCATAGTTCTTTCAATTGGAGTTTTAAAAAAAGGAGAAGGCACTCAGAAGATGAAGGATATATCTCGTCTTATACAAGAGGGAGCTAGAGCCTTTTTAAAACGGGAATACAGTTATATTGCTGTTTTTGTAGTTTTAATAGCTGGGCTAATAGGTATAACGCCTTTTATATCTAAAGGCATTAGCTTGGGGTGGAAGACATCTGTTGCTTTTATAATTGGTTCTTTTATGTCTGCTTTTGCAGGATATATCGGAATGAGTATAGCAACAAGAGCGAATTCCAGAACAGCAAATGCTGCCTCTTCTGGAGGAGTAAAAGCAGCATTAAATGTGGCAATTTCGGGCGGCTCAGTAATGGGAATGAGCGTGGTTGGTTTGGCTTTATTAGGTCTTGTCGTTGTATATTTTATATTTAAAGGGGATCCTGTAATAATAAATGGATATGCTATGGGGGCAAGTCTTGTAGCTCTTTTTGCAAGATCTGGCGGAGGAATATTTACAAAAGCAGCAGACATGGGAGCAGATCTTGTTGGAAAAGTAGAAGCAGGTATTCCTGAAGATGACCCCAGAAATGCTGGTGTGATCGCAGATAATGTTGGAGATAATGTTGGAGATGTTGCAGGTCTGGGTGCAGATCTTTTAGAGTCATATGTTGAATCTATTGTTGCAAGTATAGCCATTGCTTCAACATTTATTGTTATAATGGGACAAAGTGTAGCTGATAAGTTAAAGTTTATGCCGATTTATATAGCAGGCGCAGGAATTATAGCTTCTATTATTGGGGTATGTTATGTAAAGATGTTTGGTAGAAAGAATCCTCAGGGAGCTTTGATGAGCGGGACTTATATAAGCGCTATTTTATCGATCATAGGCACATATTTCATTGTAAACAAATTTGGTGTGGCCTTTGAGAACTATTCTAAATTAGGTCCTTTTTACGCTACTCTTGCTGGAATTATATCAGGTATGGCAATTGGTTTTACAAGCGAGTTTTTTACCTCCACAAAATATAAACCGGTTAGAAAACTTGCTGAAAGTTCTAAGAGCGGTCCTGCGATAACTGTTACCGGTGGACTGGCAATCGGTATGGAAAGCACTTGTGTGCCTGTATTGGTGCTTGCTGCTGCCATTATGGTTGCTTATCATTTTGCGGGAGGATATGGAGTTGCTATGGCTGCTGTAGGTATGCTTGCTACAACTGGCATGATCGTCTCAGTTGATTCATACGGACCTATTGCTGACAACGCAGGCGGTATAGCGGAGATGGCAAAACTAGATCCATCTGTAAGAAAAATAACGGACAACCTGGATTCTGTTGGCAATACAACAGCAGCAATTGGTAAGGGATTTGCGATAGGTTCAGCTGCATTTGCAACTATAGGGTTAGTATCTGCTTATATGATGGTAGTTGGCATAAAGGGAGCAGATATTACCGATCCCAAAGTTATGTCAGGTTTATTGATTGGAGGTATGCTGCCGTTCCTGTTTTCTTCAATGCTTTTTAAAGCTGTTAGTAAAGCTGCGTATAAGTTAATAGATGAAGTGAGGAGACAATTCAGGGAAATCAAAGGATTAATGGAAGGAAAGGTAATGCCTGATTCAGCAACATGCGTTGATATTTCAACAAAAGGGGCTATTCAGGGCATGTTACTTCCTGGCGCTATGGCTATTATGGCACCTGTTACAATTGGATTGTTATTAGGACCTAAAGCTCTTGCGGGTCTTCTTGTTGGAGCATTGATATCCGGTCTTATGCTTGGAATCCAGATGGCAAACAGCGGCGGAGCCATGGATAATGCCAAAAAATATATTGAGGAAGGCAATTTTGGCGGAAAGGGTAGCGAGGCTCATAAAGCAGCTGTTATTGGAGACACAGTAGGCGATCCGTTAAAGGATACAGTTGGTCCTTCTATCAATATTTTAATTAAGCTTATGAGTGTTATTTCTCTTGTTTTGGCACCATTATTTGTAAAATTTTAAAAAACTGGAGGTGGTTTGGTGGATAAAAATAAGTACGAGGGTTTATTTGTTATAAACTCTGATTTAGCAGAAGATGATCGGGATAAGGTTATAGAAGAGATTGAAAAATGCATTGCATTCGCAAAAGGCAAAGTTATTGATGTTGACCGTATTGGGAAGAAAAGGTTTGCTTATAAGATCAAAAAGCGCAGTGAAGGAGTCTATGTAAATATAAAATTTGAAGCTCCTTCCGAAGGCATTGCTGTGCTTAATAAAAAATTAAAAATGCAAGAGGATATATTTAGAGTTTTTGTTTTAAGGAAGTAATAAGTAAAAAAGGAGAATAAACATGGCAAATTTGAATAAGGTTTTTTTAATGGGCAATTTGACAAGGGATCCAGAACTCAGATATATCCCAAGTGGTACTGCAGTTAGTGATTTTAGCATAGCGATTAATCGGTTTTTTAAAAATAAAGAGGGAACAAAGACAGAAGATACATGTTTTGTAAGAGTTGTTGTATGGGCTAATCAGGCGGAGTCCTGCGCAAAATATCTTAGTAAAGGCAGACCTGTTTTTGTAGAAGGGCGCTTGCAAAGTCGCTCATGGGAAGATAAAGATGGGCAAAAGCGAAGTGCTTTGGAAGTGGTTGCAGAGAGAGTTCAGTTTCTTGGTACTTCGCAGGGAAGCAATGGCACTGCGTCTCTACCAAGTGGAAAAAAAGACTCACCTGTGCCTGAGATACAGATAGATGATAAAGAAGAAACAAATATTCAAACAAATCCATCAGAGGAAAAACCAGAAAAATCTGAAGAGGATGAAGTCCCATTCTGATATAATAAAAAGGAGATTATCTTTATGTTCCAAAGAGAAAAAAAAGGCAAAGGCCGCAAAAAAAAGATTATAAGAAAGAAATATTGTAGGCTTTGTGTTGAAAAGATGGATGAAATTGATTATAGGGACATAAAAACACTCTCTGGCTTTATTACTGAGAGGGGGAAAATTCTTTCAACTAAAGTCTCAGGGAATTGCACTCGTCACCAGAAAAAACTTACCATTGCGATAAAACGAGCAAGGATATGTTCGTTACTGCCTTTTTCTGCAGAATAGATTGAGAAAAACAACCCTGCTTTCCTTAGTGTCGCTATATTTTTTCATATCAGGGGGATTTTTTGCTTTTGGCCAACTGTTCTTTCAAGTTTTAGTTCCTTTACCTATTATTATCTGTGTGTATTTACTTGGTGTTCGGAAAGGGTTTCTATGCTTTTTTATTATGGCATCAGGTATCTACCTAATTTTTCAGAATCACTTTTTCGTAATTTTATCTATACAACTTGGACTTTTGGGCTTAGTTACAGGTATAATACTTAAGAACAAGTTTTTTTTTATAAAGACCTGTGTTTTATCAACAGTTATTTTGAGCCTCATAAGTCTTTTGGCTATTTTTGTAATTTCATTGCACGACGAAAATTTTCTTAATAGAATTTACATGAATTTACAGATTCATATTGATAAAAGTCTGAAAATTTATGAAGAGACGGGCATCAGCAAAGAAAAGATCGAATTAGTTAAAGAGTCATTTACTACAGTATTAAATATAATTAAAACTAGTTTCCCGGCTATTATTTTCATTGTTAATTTTTTAATAGTCAGCATTAATCTTTTACTCTCAAAAAAGATACTTATTTTAAAACATCTCAAATCATCTCCTTTTAAAACATGGAGGCTGAAGGATGAGTATATATGGGTATTTATTGTATCTGCCATAATGACATTTCTCTTCAAATGCGCCAAGTTTCAATCAGGATATGTGATAGGACTGAATTTGCTGATTATTATTTCAGCTGTTTACTTGGTAGGAGGTTTAGCAATTACGAATTTCTTTTTTGACAAATGGAAGGTCTTCCCTTTTATTAAACTTCTGATTTATGTACTGGTTTTTACTTCTCCAATTTTTCTTATGCTTATTATTATATTAGGATTGGTTGATTTTTGGTTTGATTTCAGAAGTAGAGTGGTTGCAAGAGAAAAATTTTAAATGAAACTTTTTGATACTCATGCGCATTTAACTGATCCTGCTTTTAAAGAGGGGATTGATTCGGTCATATCCGAGGCAAGTAGGAATGATGTGGAATATATGATTAATATTTGCTGTGATATTAAAAGCATTGAAGTCGGATTAGAGACAGTTTACGGAAAGAAGAATATATTAACGGCAATTGGTCTGCATCCGAACTATGCCGATAAAATCAAAAAGGATGAACTGCTCTATATAAAAGAATGTTTAGAAAGATATCCGAATATTTCGGCAGTAGGGGAAACAGGTCTGGATTATTACAGAGATACTTCCAGTAAGAAGTCGCAGAAAGAGCTTTTTCGTAAACATATTGAACTGGCTTTGGAATTTGATCTGCCCATAATTATCCATAATCGTGAAGCGCACAAAGATATCTTGGATACTATTAAGGATTACTCTATAAGCAGGGGAGTGATACATTGTTTTTCAGGAACCTTAGAATTTGCGCAAACTTGCCTGAATCGCGGCTTTCATATTTCATTTTCAGGAAATCTCACTTATCCAAATGCGCCTGAATTGAGGCAGGTTGCAAAGGAGATACCAAATGATAGAATTCTCATAGAAACTGATTGCCCCTATCTTGCTCCACAAGCTGTAAGAGGTAAACGAAATCAACCAAGCTTTTTAAAGTATACAGTTTTGGAACTTGCAAGAGTTAAAGAACTTGACGCAGAAGAAGCAGCCTGCCATACTACAGAGAATGCGAAAAGGCTGTTTGGACTAACAAATATCGGAGAAGAAAATGACAGATGAGCATGAACTGATTAAAATAAGAAAAGAGAAATTAAAAAAGATAAGAGAACAGGGAATAGATCCTTATGCCCTGCATTTTAGACGGACTCACTCTGCAGCATCAGTGCATGAGTGCGCTAAAAAAGTATCTGTTGGTGAAGTATTGGAAGAAGTGGAAGTTCTGGTAATCGGAAGGATAATAACAGTAAGGGAGCATGGTAAAAGCTGTTTTGCTAATATAAGAGATGACTCAGGAGATATTCAGATATATGTTAAGTCAAACGCTGTTGGAGAAAAAGCATACGGTTTATTCAAACTGGTGGATATAGGGGATTTCATAGGAGTTAAGGGGAAGATTTTTAAAACAAGGACAGGAGAGGATACTATATTTATTTCAGAGTTTTCTGTATTCTCAAAGTCCTTACAACCTTTACCTGAAAAGTGGTCAGGACTTAAGGATATAGAATTAAAATATCGCAGGAGATATGTTGATTTAATAGCAAATAAAGATATAAAGCCATTATTCAAGCTTCGCAGTCATATAATAAGCTCAATGAGAAAGTTTTTAGAAGGAAAGGATTTCCTTGAAGTAGAAACACCAATGATGCAGCAGATCCCTGGTGGCGCTATGGCAAAACCGTTCGTAACTCATCATAACACGCTTGATATGGATTTATATTTGAGAATAGCTCCTGAACTGTTCCTTAAAAGATTGATAGTCGGCGGATTTGAGAAGATATATGAAATAAACAGAAACTTTCGTAATGAAGGCATATCAACACGGCATAATCCTGAGTTTACCATGCTTGAATTATATCAGGCTTTTGTAGATTATGAAGATCTTATGCTTCTAACTGAGGAGATGTTCCATACTATAGCAGCCGAATGTCTCGGTAAGACAAGTATTGAGTATCAGGGGCATAACATTGAATTAAAGAAGAAATGGAAGCGATTGAGTTTTGTTGATGCTATAAAGAAATATGCTAAGATAGATTTGGAATCGGTTTCAGATAAAGAACTTAGGAATAGTGCAAAGCACCTTGTTCCGGAAGCAAGTAAAATAAATTCCTTTAGAGAGATAGTAGATGCAATCTTCAAGAAGGTTGTAGTTCCCAATCTTATTGAACCAACCTTTATAATTGACTATCCTGAAAGGATGTGTCCTCTTGCAAAGAAGAAAAAAAATAATAAGAATCTTACAGAAAGATTTCAGCCCTATATATGCGGTATAGAGTTAGGCAATGCATATTCTGAGCTGAATGACCCAATGGAGCAAAAGGAGCGCTTTTTGGACCAAATAAAAGACAGAAAGATAGGAGATGATGAAGCGCATCTTATGGATGAAGATTTTATTACTGCTCTGGAATACGGCATGCCACCGACAGCAGGATTGGGCATAGGCATCGACAGACTTGTTATGCTCTTCACCAATTCCCCATCAATTAGAGATGTAATACTGTTCCCGCAATTGAAGCCTCAGAAGTGAAGCCAGCAAAAACTTTCTAACGTAGAAATCACTGACCTGATGGAGCCGCCTCAGCGGCTCCATCAGGTCCAGTGGATTGGCTTGTTATATAGGGAACTAGACAGATTTGGCGAAAAATGGGGCATAAGCGTAAGTCTATAAGTAAGAGTGTGTTACAGAGCAAATTTCGGTAAAAACAGAAAAATCATTCCCTAAAATGGTTGAATTCAAAATGAAAATATCAAGAA
>JAHJDO010000050.1 GCA_018812485.1 bacterium
ATTATCTGGACTCAAACTATTGAAGGTAGTATTGCTTATTATACTTCTGGCAGATTAGGAATGTCGGAGAAAGCAGCTGCAGGTGAGGCTATTGAAAATCTGGCAAGAAATATTGTAAGTGAAATTGTTAATTTTTGGTAGAACTGGTTTTTTCTATTTCTTCGCTTTTCTTGGATTTAGATTCTTCTTTGTTTGACTTAGTCCCTTTAGTACCTTCAGATTGAACAGATATGTATTCATTCACTTTTCGCATTATCACGGATTTTTTTCTACGAGCAGTGTTCTTCTTAAGAATTCCCTTAGTTGTAGCTTTGTCTATCAAAGAAATGGATCTACTTATTGGTTTTTGCAGGTCTGCTGCGCTTGCTTTTTTATCTATAAGTTGATCAACATTCTTTACAGCAGCTTTAATAGTTGTCTTTGTTGCTCTATTTTTTTTGTATCTTTTTTTATTAGTTCTTACTCTCTTAACGGCTGACTTATGTCTCTGCATGTGCACAATCTCCTTATGTATGTTTGAGGATGATTCTATATATTAAAAAGCTTTTGTCAATAGAGAATTCAAACTTATCAGGCTCTGTCAGGCCAAAATTCTCTTGAGTTTACCTGTATTAAATGATAGCTTTCAGAGAAACTGGGAATATGTTGAAATGTCAGGTTATATTATAGTTATATTTGCTTTTTTATTTCTTTTGATATTAGCTCTTTTATTTAAAGATAGAAAGCAATCGTCTGATCTACTTATACACCAGGGGATAAATGATCTAAGAGAACAAGTTAGTAAAAGTCTCTCAGATAATAGTCAGGTCCTCAATCAGCAGATGTCCCTGATAGTTGGCCAGATAAATACACAGCTGCAGAATAACATAAAAATGCTTGAAACAGCCAATAAGAGCTTTTCCGACAAACTGGAAGGCACAACCAAGGTAGTTGGAGATGTGCAGAATCGGCTTACGCAATTAGCAGAAGCAAATAAAAGGATATATGATATTGGGAAAGATATATCTTCTTTGCAGGAAATACTCAGAGCGCCAAAGCTAAGAGGAGGCCTTGGCGAGTTCTTATTGGGAGACCTTCTCTCTCAGATTATGTCCCCGGAGCACTATGAACTTCAGTATACTTTCAAGGATGGGCAACGGGTTGATGCTGTTATTAAATTAGCTCACCAAATGGTGCCGATTGATGCAAAATTCCCTTTGGAAAATTTTAAGAAACTAATTAGTGCAGAAGACGATATGGAGAAATCACAAATAAGAAAGGCATTTGTAACCGATATTAAAAAGCATATTGATAGTATTGCATCAAAATACATACTGCCTGACGAAGGTACATTTGATTTTGCTTTTATGTATGTTCCCGCAGAGAACGTATATTATGAAACTATAATAAAGGATGATAATCTGGGAGAAGAAAAAAGTATTTGCAGCTACGCGTTGCGCAAAAAGGTAATTCCTGTGTCTCCAAACAGCTTCTATGCATATTTGCAGGCAATTTTGTTGGGGTTAAGAGGCATGAGAATAGAAAAAAGCGCGCAAACTATAATAAGCAACCTTTCCCGACTGCACGGTGACCTGGCAAGGTTTTATGAGGAATTTTCAAAGATAGGCATTCATCTAGTTCACTCAAAATCCTCCTATGAATCTGCGGAACGAAGACTGGAAAAATTCACAAATAAGCTGGAGAATATTGCCTTATCTGATAAAAAATCTATTACGGCTGGTAAAGAATGACAAATCTTGTTTTTATGGGAACACCTGATTTTGCCCTGCCCAGTCTTAAGGCGCTTATACAAGCTAAGCATAATGTGATATGCGTTGTTGCACAGCCTGACAGGCCAAAAGGCAGGCAAAGAGGGGTGATGGCTCCTCCTGTAAAATTATGTGCACAAGAGCACAACATTAAGATTCTTCAGCCAGAGACAATAACAGATGTATTAGTAAAGAGCCTCCAAGCACTCAGTCCTGAGCTCATAGTTGTTGTAGCTTATGGCAAAATACTCCCTAAACAAATTCTGGATATTCCACGCTTGGGTTGTATAAATGCACATGCGTCTTTATTGCCCAAATATAGAGGCGCAGCTCCAATACAAAGAGCATTGCTTAATAGCGAAAAACAAACAGGTGTAACAATAATGTTTATGAATGAAAGAATGGATGCTGGCGATATTTTGCTTCAAGAAAAAATAATGATTAGCCCTTCAGATAACCTGGAAACTCTCCATGATAGATTAAGCAAACTGTCAGCAAAATTATTAGTTAAAGCTATAGCGCAAATAGAGCAAGGCACTTGTTCCAGAATCCCTCAAAATCATGCAGAGGCAACATATGCTCCAATGCTCAAGAAATCCGACGGGCTCATAGATTGGACCAGACCTGCAAAAGAAATTCATAATATGACAAGAGCTATGAATCCGTGGCCAAGTACTTACACATTCCTAAACATATCTGGCAAAAAGAAAATGCTAAAAATATTCAAAACAGAAGTTTATGACACATCCGCATACAGCAAAGGGAAAACAGGTGTTTTACTGGATATATTGAAGAGTAAAGGTGGACTTGTAGGCACAGGCAAGGGACAGCTTCTGCTCAAAGAGGTGCAGCTTGAAGGCAGTAGAAAAGTATCTTTCGAAGAATTTATCAGAGGCCATCCGATTAAGAAAGGGTTCAGGTTCTGATAGATGAACTCAGGTGTGTAATAGATTCGAAATATGCGGTGCGTGGGAACATGTCCACGAGTCCCGTGTCTATAAGTCGATAGCTATGGCTGGTCAGAAACTTCACGTCACGCGCCATCGTGTCTGCCGCGCATGACACATAAATAATATCGCGAGGTTTCTTTCTGCTCAAAATCTCGACTACCCGTTTCTCCAATCCGGCACGCGGCGGATCAAGTATTATCACCGTGTCCTTGACATCAATCTTGTCCAGCGCTTCTTCCAGTAGATCTTCCGCGTAACCATGCCGAAACACTGCCGAAGTAAGATCCAGGGTTCGCCCGTTGCGTATTGCCGCGTTGATTGCGCGCTTGTCTGTATCTATACCCAGCACTGCTTTTACTCCGACCTTTGCCGCGGTGAACGCAAAAGTGCCCACTCCGCAGTAGAGGTCTATCACAGTCTTGGGTTCAGTACGATTCAGTATTTCGGACAAACTGTCGAAAAGTGCCTCTGTTACCTGTGGGTTCGTCTGGAAGAAACTTTTTGTTGGAACGCTGACATTGCCAAGTGGCGTTTTCTCAATCAGTCTCGGACTGGGAGGTACGATGCGATTGGTCCAATATACGGCGCCATCATGCTCCGTGTACCTGAGACTGACCGATGTATCGTGCCCGAACGATGAATCCTTTCGTAGTTCTGTCAGAAGATTGTTAAGAGGGTCCATTGCCAACGGGCAATTCGGGACATCAAGAACGGTCTTGTTGTCCTTCATGTAGTATCCAAAAGCCCTGCCATCTCCCCGCCCTTTAACATGCATGGAGATCTTGTTCCTGTATCCGAGCGCGGATGGGCACCGTACCGGCTCCCTGCAGGTCACTTCGGAACATCCACCCACGTGTTCAAGAAGGTTCACAAGTTGCTTCTGCTTTAATTCTATCTCCGCGTCATGCTCCATATGCTGGTAACAACATCCCTCGCATTTCTTGGCAAACTCACAAGACGGCACGACACGCGAGGACGATTCCTCCAGTACCTCCACAAGGTCGGCCTCGGCACAGTTCTTCCTTTGCTTCCTGATTCTTGCCCGCACCAGTTCACCCGGGAGCACACCGTCAACAAAGTAGACCATGCCATCCAGCCGCGCCAGGCCACGTCCGCGATAAACCACATCTTGGATTCTCAGTTTAATTGTATCTTTATTATTCATTAGAACACAGGTATTGGGGAAAGGTAGGTAATTCGCATTTGAACGATGAATATATGGGATACATAATTTCTTTATAAAACCATCTGGAGTATAGCAAAGTTTTATTGATTTAGCGAAATAATTCTCGTTAACTTCTCTGAAGAATAGAATCAATTTTTCTGTTAACGCTTTCATTTCTTGAAACGTAAACCAAAATGTGCTAAAAGAGCATTTAAATAGGAGAAATTTGGCACAATGATAAAAATAGCGCCTTCAATCCTTTCTGCGGATTTTTCAAGGCTTGGGCAAGAGGTGTGTAGAGCTGAGGGGGCAGGAGCAGATCTTATACATATTGATGTTATGGATGGACATTTTGTTCCTAATATAACAATAGGTCCAGTAGTAGTAAAATCTATAAGAAGCAAGATTAACATTCCGCTTGACGTGCATTTGATGATTGAAAATCCAGACAAATACATAGATGCTTTTGCAGAAGCAGGTGCAGATATTATAACTGTTCATGTTGAGGCATGTGAGCATTTACATAAGACTTTTGATCATATACGCAAATTCTCCAAGACGGTCGGAGTTTCACTTAACCCTTCTACGCCTATTGTGCGTATAGAACACATTCTAAAACAGGTTGACATGGTTCTCATTATGACTGTTAATCCGGGATTTAGCGGTCAGAAATTCATCAGATCTGTTCTGCCAAAGATAAAAGAGCTTAAGCAAATGATAGATAATGCAGAGTTACCTATTGATATAGAGGTAGATGGCGGGATAGACGAAGCCACAGCAGCAGATGTTGTAAAAGCAGGTGCTAACATATTGGTTGCTGGAACAGCTGTGTTTAAAGCGACTGATATAAAAGAGGCAATTGCAAAATTGCGGGGTAAGGGGAATAGTAATGCTTGAAATAATATCAGAAAAGTTTCAGAACATATTTCGCAATCTTAGAAAGCCGGGCAGGCTTACAGATGATAACATAAAGGCTGCATTACGGGAGGTGCAACTTGTTCTTCTGGAAGCTGATGTTAATTATAAGGTTGTTAAAGAGTTTATTGGAAATATTAGTGAAAAAGCAGTTGGACAGCAGGTACTTAGAAGCCTTCAACCAGGGCAGCAGGTTATAAAAGTAGTACATGAAGAACTGATCAACCTTTTAGGCAAATCAGCTTGCGGCGTAAATATGGCAAAAGGGCAGCCTACGGTTATAATGGTAGTTGGCCTTCAGGGAGGGGGCAAAACAACAACAGTTGGTAAACTTGCAAAATATTTTGCAAAACAGAATTATCAGTGCCTTCTGGCAGCAGCAGATATATACAGGCCTGCTGCAGTGAAACAGCTGGAAGTTCTTGGCAGCCAGTTGAATATACCTGTTTTTTCAGGGCACAATGATCCTGTAAAAATTGCAACTGATTCTGTTAAGCTTGGTTCCAGAGACAACAAGGATGTTGTTATTATTGATACAGCAGGCAGGCTTCATATTGACCAGACTCTAATGAAAGAGCTGGTAGATATGAAAAAGGCTACAGGAGCACATGAAGTTCTACTGGTAGCAGATGCTATGATAGGCCAGGATGCAGTGAATATAGCAAGGGAATATCAGAATATTCTGGGAATAGATGGCGTAATTCTTACAAAGATGGATGGAGATGCTAGAGGCGGCGCAGTAATATCTATATGTGCTGTTACAGGTAAGCCTGTGAAATTTATTGGAAATGGCGAGAAACTAGATAATTTAGAATTATTTTATCCGGATAGAATGGCATCCAGGATACTGGGAATGGGGGATATTCTTAGCTTAATTGATAAGGCGGAATTCAAGGATAAAGCTGAACAGGAAAAAACGCTAGAGAAGAAAATGAGAAAAGAAACCTTAACTTTAGAGGATTTTCTTGATCAGCTTAAGCAAATGAGAAAACTTGGGTCAATGCAGGAAATTCTGCAAATGCTTCCTGCGCAGGGTCAATTTAAAAATTTAAAGGTTGATGAGGGAACTATAAAGAAACAGGAAGCAATTATTAATTCAATGACAAAAGAGGAGAGAAAGAGTATAGAGATAATTAATGGACAAAGACGGAAACGTATAGCTCAAGGAAGCGGGACAAGTATTCAGGACGTTAATTCACTTATAAAGAATTTTATTGCATCAAGAAAAATGCTTAAAGGACTGATGAAGCAAGGAGGGGCTCTGGGCAGAAAAGGCCTGTTCCCCGGAATGGCCTAGAAACTACAAAAGGAGATTAAAATGCCGGTTAGAATCAGACTAAGAAGAGTAGGAGCAAAGAAGAAACCTTACTACAGGATAGTTGCTGTTGATTCCAGAGTGTCTACCAGGGGAAAGATTTTGGAATTGTTAGGACATTATGGGCCGATAGAGAATCCTAAAAAGGTAGATATTGATATTGAAAAGGTAGATATGTGGATAAAGAAAGGGGCGCAGCTTTCTGATACAGTAAGAGGTATATTGAGTAGAGTTAAGAAATCCCAGGAGCAGGGAAAAGTGGAGAAGAAACCTGTTGAAGAAGGTAAAAGTAAAGAAGAAGGTAAAGAGAAAGTGCAAAAAGGCAAAGCTACGCGTAAGATAACGTCCAGTACCAAAGTAGTACAGGGTAAGAAGGGTAGTAAAGGCAAGCAAATACAAAGAAAAAGCAAAAAGAAACTTGCTAGAGCGCATTAATGATAATACATGTTCTCACAATATTCCCAGATATGTTTAAATTTCCTCTGCATCAAAGTATATTAGGAAAAGCACAGGAAAGAGGGCATGTAGACATAAATATACACAATCTTCGGGATTTTGCTGACGGGAGGAGAAGAACTACGGATGACACTCCATATGGTGGCGGCTGTGGCATGGTTATGAAACCTGAGCCAGTGTACAAAGCAGTAGATCATATAAAGAAAGAATCCAAGATTGGAATCGAGAACACCTCTGTTATTCTTACCTGTCCACAAGGGGAAAGATTCGATCAGGATATGGCAAATGAGTTAAAAGAGAAGCATACTCTAATATTTATATGCGGAAGATATGAGGGCGTTGATGAACGAATTCGCAATTTAGTTAATAGGGAAGTTTCAATAGGTGATTATGTGCTAACAGGGGGTGAATTACCAGCAATGGTTATTATTGATACTATTGCTAGATTAATACCAGGGGTGCTTGGCAATCAGGATTCTATAAAAACTGACTCTTTCTTTGGGCCTTTTTTAGGGTATCCTCAATATACGAGGCCACCGGTATTCAGAGGGCTCAGGGTTCCGAAAGTTCTACTTAGTGGCAACCATAATCAAATAGAATTATGGAGAAAGAAGAAATCTTTGGAAAGAACATTATTAAGAAGACCGGATATTTTAAAAAATTAAAATAACTTTTCTGGAGGAAATGATATGTCTAATATAGGAAGTGTTCTGGATGGAATAAGTAAGTCGCAAAGAAAAGACAGTATCCCTGATTTTCGTATAGGAGATACAGTAAAAGTTCATGTAAAGATCGTAGAAGAGATAGCGGCTAAAAAAGGGAAGATGGGGCAGAAGAAAGAAAAGGCAGAGAGAAAAGAGCGTGTTCAAGTATTTCAAGGCATTGTGATTAGAAGAAAAGGAGGCGGCATCAGCGAGACCTTTACGGTAAGAAAAGTCAGCTATGGCGAGGGAGTGGAAAGAATATTCCCTCTACATTCTCCAAATATTACAAAGATCGAGGTTGTAAGACAAGGCGCTGTCAGAAGGGCAAAATTATATTACTTACGTGAAAGAGTTGGAAAAGCAGCTAAGGTTAAGGAAAAGAAAAAACAGACTAAAGCTAAGGCAGAGCCTCAAATGACAAATGAAATCCAAAACCCAAATGACAAAAAGGATTAAATTCGAAGCACGAAGCACGAAATACGAAACAATATCAAATGACAAAAATACAAATGCTCAAAACAATGTTTTAAATTCCGAAAATTTGAATTTAGGATTTGTTTCGAGTTTAGGATTTAGGATTTCGGATTTTTTTAACGAAGTTCACTGATGTATGTTTTTTTATGAAAACAAGTTATATGCACAGGGCAAAAACTTAATTGCGGGTCTGGATGAGGCTGGCAGAGGTCCTCTTGCAGGGCCGGTTGTTGCAGGCGCAGTGATCCTTCCCAAGTGTTGTAATATCCAGGGCTTAAACGATTCTAAAAAGCTCAGTCCCAAAAAAAGAGATGATTTATTTAGTCAAATATATGATGTGGCACTGAGTGTTGGTATTGGAATTGCAGACACAGAAGAAGTAGATAAAATCAATATATTGGCTGCCACACACCGCGCTATGAATAGAGCAGTTGATAACCTAACCGTCTCTCCAGAATATATATTAGTTGACGGATTAAGAGTGCCAAGTTTTAAAAAGCCGCAGATAGCAATTGTTAAAGGTGATTCAAAAAGCGCGTCTATAGCTGCAGCGTCTATTATTGCAAAAGTCACAAGAGACAGAATAATGATAGATTACGCAAAACAGTACCCTCAGTATGGCTTTGAAAAACATAAGGGGTATGCTACACAGTTTCATCTTGAAGCAATAGCAAAATTTGGCATATCTTCTATTCACAGAAGGTCGTTTTCTCCTGTTCTGGAAAAGGAGAATAAGCAAAGGGGAAAAATATCTTTAGGAGAATATGGAGAAGACTTTACATGTAGATTCCTCAAGATAAAGAGATATAAAATAATTGAAAGAAATTATAGGTCTCTATGGGGGGAAATAGATATTATTGCAAAGGATAGGGATACTTTGGTGTTTATTGAGGTTAAAACTCGTTCGTCAGACAGATTTGGCCCGCCAGAAAGTTCAGTTACTCGCACTAAGCAGAATAGAATTCGTCGTATTGCAGAGGCATATATTAAAACAAGTAAGTATCGGGATCTCTGCTTTCGTTTTGATGTGGTCTCTATCCTGTTTGATTCAAAAAAGAATATGGTTGATTTTAAACTAATCCAGAATGCCTTTTAAAAACTTTATATAGTGTTTTGAATTTCTGTTGACATAGTCTTTCTGTTTTTGATAAGTTACGAACACTCAACATTTTAAGGAGTAAAATTTATGAGTGAGCGGCCAACTTGGGATGCTTATTTTATGAGAATAATGAAGACAGTTGCTACTAGAGCTACTTGTGGACGCGGGCGGGCTGGTTGTGTGATTGTTAGGAATAACCATATTCTCTCTACCGGTTATGTTGGCTCTCCGCCGGGACTGGCTCATTGCGATGAAGTTGGGCATTTAATGATTAAGTCAACAGAAGAAGGAGATGATTCCGGGAAATTACATGACCATTGTGTTCGCACCATACATGCTGAGCAAAATGCCATTGTGCATGCAGCTAGAATAGGTGTAGCCTTAGAAGGATCTACTCTCTACGTCAGAATGGAGCCATGTTCAGTATGTGCCCGCATGATAATCGCTGCTGGTATTAAACGGGTTGTATGCCAAAAAAAATATCATACTGCCGGTTTAACCAGAAAAATGTTCGCTCAAGTTGGCATTCAGCTTGATGTCTTAAATGATAAAGAACCAGAGTATGAGAAATGAATTTTTTCAGCACAAAATGCTTGACGCGGTATTTTTTTTAAGGTATAAAGACAAATATTTTACAGTCTAAACATATGTAAATATAGGTGTTGGCAATGGGTTTTTGTATTAAGGAAAATTGTCAGATTAAACGGTTTTTTGTGTCTTTCTCCTCCAATCTATTTTAATTGGAAATTATGAATCTTCAATTAAAAATTAAAAATTCAGAATTAAAAATTGCTGCCAGAGGTAGCCTAGTTTGTTGCGTTTTATTGCTTTTTTTCTTGTCAGTCTCTTCCTTAGCAGGTGGATTACCTACGGAAACAGCAAGCCCTCCAGAAACAACAAAACTTCTAGAAGCAGCACAACCTGTTGCAGAGCCAGCAAAGCCTGCCATTGATATAAATGCAGATCAACTGGAATACTCAGAGCAGGGCAATGTAATTATTGGCAAAGGCAATGTTGAAGTTAAATATAAGCCCATACGTATGACAGGAGACTGGTGCAAAGTAAATCTAACAGAAAAGAAGATCATTGCCAAAGGGGATGTAACCTTTTTTGAAAATGAAAATAAGATACAAGCAGAAATTATAACCTATGATATTCTGAGTGGACAGGCAACAGTAGAAAGCATAAAGGGACGCACTCCGCCATGGTTTTGGGATGCGGAGAAGATGGAGAGGCTTTCGGCGGAAGAATATGATGTTCATAATGCAATTCTTACAACATGCCCTAAAACTTTGCCTCATTATGTGATAAAAGCAAATCGGATGAAGATTATTCTTGATGATAGAATCTGGGTATACAACGCTGTTCTGTCTTTCAAGGGGATTCCTGTTTTTTATACGCCTGTATATGCATTTCCTTTGAAACATATTCCTTATGGGTGGGTTATCTGGCTTGGGAGTAATAACCGCGATGGATGGATGACTCTTGCTTATTATAATTGGTATGTTAACAAGAACTTATTCGGTCGGGTATATGGAGATTATATTGAGCAAAGAGGATGGGGCAGACAGCATGAATACCCGGGAGAAGGAATAGATGAAGCGCGATTTCCTATGGGAAAGGGGCTTGATATTGACTATAGGACCGATGGAGGCAAAGGATATTTGTATGGATATCAGATATACGAAAGCAAAAATTACTATAAAGAAACCGGAGATAATCACACGGATGAATATGGAGTAGCCATTTCTGATGAGAAAGATGATAAATGGAATAGGTGGAAACTGTACTATAGACACAAGCAGGATTTTGGAGGAGGGCTCTACGGCACAACTAAGATAGAAAAACTCAGCGATCCTGACTACAATGAGGATTTCTTTGATGAGGAATACTTGAAAGGGTGGGAAGAAGAGTTACTTACAAGAAGGCCAGAGACTTATTTATCCCTTTCTCAGACATGGAATGATTATTATATCGGTTTGCTTTTAAGAAAGCGCATGCATGATTTTTATGATGATGTAATAGACCGTCTGCCAGAGATAGATTTTGGAACGAGTAAACAGCGAATAGGTGATTCATCATTTTTCTATAAGCTGGAGGGCAGCGCTGTAAATCTTGAAAAGGAATCTGATAGTTTTCAAAGACAGCGCGTGGATGTGGGGAATACGCTCTCTATGCCGCGTAAATATTTTGGCTGGTTAAGAATAGACCCCTCTGTAGGGTATGAAGAAACATGGTTCAGCGAGGATAAATACGGCAAAGACAATGTGCTTAGAGGAGTTTATAGGGGCGATATTGAGGCAAGCACAAAGTTATATAAGACAATGGAGGTAAATGAGCTCGGAGAAATAAATAAGATAAGACACGTAGTTGAGCCGATTGCAAGCTACCATTATAGACCTTCGCCTCAAATGGATCAGAATGATCTCTACTATTTTGACGAACTTGACAGACTGGCAGATCTGGACTATTTTGACTTTTCATTGATAAACAGGATACAAATTAAGAAAAAACATGAAGACATAACAATGGACAAAGATAATAAACTAATTAAAACAACAAATTATAGTAAACGAGAGATATTCTACTGGAACGTTGGAACAAAATATGATCAAAACATACACACTACGCATCGTTTTACAGACATTTCAAGTGACTTGCAAATAAATCCTACGGATAAGCTTGTCATACGTACTGAGAGCAATTATGACATGTATAGGGATGAATTAAGTTCAATAAGCGGAGACATTATCTTTAGCCCTGTAAATAAATTTGAGACATCCTTTGGATTACGATATAACAATGACACAGATAGATACTTATGGGAGAATTCTACAAGATGGGAAATTAACAAAAAATGGGCTGTTAAAGCGTATAATATGTATGATATAGAGAGATCTGCGTGGGAAAAACAGGAGTTTTCAATCTGGCATAATATGTGTTGCTGGGATGTAGAATTTATTGTGCGTACAAGAAATAGGTCCGATAATCCGGATGAAACTGGTTTTTTTATATCATTTAACTTATCTGCATACAGAAGCGGCAAGGTCAGATTCAGAAGCCTGTACACAGAGAGGAGAAGGGAAACATCCGAAAAGAAATATGAAGAATATGAGTCAGGAGAAAAAGATGTATCCAGCTCAGTCAGATTTTAGGAAGCAGAATTAATGAGTAAAAGACAAAATTGGGATGCTTATTTTATGAAGATGACTAAGGGGTTTTCAACCCCTAAAATTTTAATTGTATTTTTAATTCCTATTGTCTTAGCAGGGTGTGGATATACTCCCAGCACAATAAGAGGCGCTGGAATAAGCTCTATCTATGTGCCAATGTTTAAGAACGA
>JAHJDO010000051.1 GCA_018812485.1 bacterium
AAGGTTAGGCAGAAGCACGAGCAAAGAGCAGTATGCCTTTGTCTATAACACAAAAACAATAAATCTTATTCCAAATAGCAGTTATGTTGCAGAAGACCCTGACGATGTTTTTGAAAGAGAGCCGTTTATTGCTTCTTTTAAGAGTGGGAATTTTGATTTTACGATAGTTGATAATCACATCAAGCCTGAAGATGTAGAGGCAGAATTAACACACCTGAAAATAGAAATAAATAAAATCTATGATGGCTCTTCTGAAAAAGATGTTATAGTTGTCGGCGATATGAATGCAGACGGTTCTTACTTTAATGAGAACAAACTGGCTGTAATATTCCCGGAATGGGCACAGATGATTGGGAATACAGTAGATACAACAGTCGGAACTGCCGATAACACCTATGATAGAATGATGGCAAGAGATACGACTGCAAATGTCGAATATACAGGCAATTCAGGAGCATTCAGATGGGATGCTGAATATAACGTAACAGATTCTGCTTTTATCAAGAAAGTTTCAGATCATTATCCTGTATATACTGAATTTAGGACTGATTTGTCTGATGATGATTAGAGAAAGATTTATTAAGAACCGAGGGAGTAATTTAAAATAAAGGCAGTCTTAGATTGATAGTCCTAGGGCAGAATAAAAAAATGGTGAATTTAAGTTTTATAAAGGCAGAGAAAAATTGGTCATTTGCTGACGTTAATAGAAAGGAAACACTTTATGCAACACATGGTTATCATCGTTATCCCGCCAAGTTTATTCCTCAACTAGTCAGAAAAATAATCATCAGGTATTCTAATCCTGGAGATATTGTTCTCGATAGTTTCGGAGGATGTGGGACAACATTAGTAGAGTCAAAACTCAGTGGGCGTGAAAGTATCGGATTAGATGTTAATGAGGTTGCTGTTCTTATAGCTAAGGCAAAAACAATTGGAATAGCACCCCAATTTCTGGATGAAAGAAATACGTTGTTATTGGAAAGAATCGCTAACAAAAACGACACTACTAATTACTTTAAGAATGCAAACAAGCGGTTGCAATATTGGTTTAAGCCTAAGGAATTTAATAAGCTAAAGATCATTTACGACTGCATTCAGAAAGAACCTAACAACAGGACAAAGTTGTTTTACAATTGCTGTTTTTCAAACATACTAAAAAAATGCTCCATTTGGTATTCAAGGAGTATTAAACCCATGAGGGATTATTCTAAAAAGATAGCCGAACCGGTTTTTGCATTCACTAAACACCTTGATTACATGACTCGGAGGAATAAAGAATATGTTGAGCTGTTGCAAGTAAAGAAAGTTGAAAATGTTTCCTGCGACATGAAGAAGGGTGATGCTAGAAAAATAAATTTACCAGATGGATATGTCGATTTAATTGTTACTTCTCCGCCTTACGTTACTTCCTACGAATATGCTGAGTTACATCAGCTCTCAATATTATGGTTTAATTTCGCAGATGATATCAAAGATATTAAGAAAGATTTTGTGGGAACTTCTTCAAGACAAAGGGCAAAAAGGAATATTAATAGTACATTAGCAGAAGAAACAATAGAAAAACTAAGTAAAACTAACAAGAAGCTAGCAAAACATGTAAGTAATTATTATTATGATCTTTCGCGTTGTTATGGAGAGATGTACCGCGTTCTTAAAAAAGACAAGTATGTCTGCATTATAATGGGAGATACAGAATATGGGAAAATTAAGATACCTAATGCGGAAGTGACAATTGAGTTACTGAAGAATATAGGGTTCGAATTCAAGAAAGTTATTAAAAGAAAGTTGTCTTCAAAAATATTCACTCCTTACAGGGACAAATCAGGTAAATTTACTGATGCTGACCATGGGGGAAAGAGAAAAATTTATCAATATGAATACTTAATTTTTGCCAGGAAGCCTAAAGGTAAGGTGTGGAGGAAGAAAAATGCAAAATCCTAATATAGAAACAGTCGGTCATAAGACTGGTGAAATTTCTGTTAGTTTAAGTTACCGAATAATTGAACTTTTTTCTGCTGGCTTATATTCTAGCCCCAATAAAGCTTTCGAAGAGCTTGTTTCTAATTCCTACGACGCTTTTGCTACTAAAGTTGCAGTCTATGTGCCTCGTGACAAGACTCTGCAGAATACCATGCTGTGGGTGTGTGATAACGGGGAAAGCATGAATAGTGATGGATTAAAGTGGCTGTGGATGATAGGAGAAACCAATAAACGTTTGTCCAATTATGACCCAAAAGATAGACTCCCCATCGGACAATTTGGTATAGGCAAGCTGGCTACATATGTTTTGGCAAATAAGTTAACTTACATTTGTAAGACAAATGACAAATATCGTGCAGTGACAATGGATTTCACTAAATTGGATTCAAGTTCAACAGATGGGATGAAATCAACTGACATTATTCTTGATGAAAGGGAGCTTTCTGAGCAGGAAGCTAAACAAGTATTAGATCCACTGATAGAAGAGCAGGGTAGAAATTTGGTTGGCTTTAATTTGTGGGGGAAGCAAGCAGAAAAATCATGGACATTTGCGATTATGTCTAATCTTAGGGCCAAGGCTGCAGATATTCAAGAAGGGCGTCTTCAATGGATATTGCGAACGGCCTTGCCCTTGAGTCCGAAGTTTAATCTTTTCTATAATGGGGAAAAATTAGAATCTAGCAAAATAGATGTAAAACCATCAAAAACTTGGATTATTGGAAAGAATGACTCTATCGTAAAAAAATTTAAGGAATATTCTTCAGGAAAAACTAAAGGTATCCCCTGTGTCAATTTGCCCAATATTAAGAATATACATGGCTATGTGGAACTTTACAGAGACTCTTTATTGAAGGGAAAATCAGAAGAATGGGGTAGAAGTCATGGTATCTTTTTAATAGTTAGAGAGCGTCTTATCAATTTGGACGATCCATTAATTGGAATGTCAGCAATGACACATGGTGTTTTTAATAGAGTTAGAATTATTGTTCATGCTGACGAGCTAGATTCTTACATTACTTCCCCCAGAGAATCCATTAAGGATTCAGAGCCATTTAAGGATTTAAAAAGATATATTCAAAGGAAGTTCGACGAAGTCAGGGAGTATTATTTTAATATTCTTAAGCAAGAAGAAAAGAAATCTGATGCCGCCTATAAAGTATCTAGGACTCCTTCAAGTTTAGCCAGAAGGCCGTTACTTATTACTGCCAAAAAGTTTTTTGCAGGAGAAATTGATAATCTATTCTTAACAGATATCCCGAATAATTTATCAAAAAAACAGCAAGAAGAATTCGAAAAACAGCTGGAAGAAGATTTAACTAGCCCAAAAGGTATTATCAAAGAGGTTTCTTGGGAAGTTATTTCTCCCTCCGCTCCGGTTGCTAAACTAGATTTGAGCACGGGTAAGGTGAGAATTAATCTGATTCATCCATTTTTTGCTAACTTTAGCGAAGATGTTAATTCACTTCTACCTTTTCAGTTAATGGCAATTACAGAAATTCTTACCGAAGCATCACTTATTGAAATCGGCATTAAACAGGATCAAGTACGTGAAATAATGGAGCGAAGAGATCAGTTGCTTCGTGACTTGACATTTAACGAAAAGCCCAATGCTCCTCTTGTTTCTCAAATGATTCAAGCATCTTTATCCGATTCAGGTGCTTTAGAAGATGCAGTTTTTTCTGCTTTCCGCAGTTTAGGATTTGAAACAACACCTCTTGGAGGTAAGGGAAAACCTGATGGCGTTGCTAGAGCTATATTAGGAGTTAGGATCAGCGGTGGAAAACGAGAAGATTATTCTTTGGTTTATGACGCCAAAAGTACTAAAAAAGAAAGAATACAGGCCGGGACGGCACGCATTTCCGCGGCTGTCCGTCATCGCGATAATTATAAAGCTGATTACGCAGTCGTAGTCTCCATTGATTTTGCAGGTGGCGAGGATCAAAATTGCGCTGTATCCCAAGAAGCGAAAAAGAATAAAGTCACTTTAATCAGAGCAAAAGACTTAGCAACTTTAGTATTAATCGCAGCTCCTCAACAAATCTGCTTTTTAGATTTTAAAGATTTATTGGATAAGTGCTATACAGTAAAGGATACGTCAAAATGGATTGAGGATGTTAAGAAAAGAAAAGTTAAAAGAGGGCCAATCAAGGAACTCTTAGAGACTACATATAAATTAATGAAAACAGATAAAGAACCTCCTGAGCTCAGTGCCCTCAGGATGAAGAATAAAACATTAGGGAAATATTCTAAAGAAGAGTTAAGAACCCTTGTAGAAAGCCTAAAGAGACTTGTGCCTTCAATGATTTCTCTGGATTTAGATGTAGTCAGTTTACAGGCGCCTCCGGATAAAATTTTAGCATGTATTAATAAGGCATTACCGACAGGGCTTCCTAAAGATATTAATGATGCTTATATAAAAGCATTTGAAGTGAAGAAGAAAAAATAAAAGAAAAATTATTAAAGCAAAAACAGATAGGATAATTTATGCTAGACATAAAAACACTTGAAACATGGCTTTGGAATGCTGCTTGCAGTATTAGAGGGGCAGTTGACGCACCTAAATTTAAGGATTACATATTACCATTAATCTTTGTAAAAAGACTTTCTGATGTTTTTGAGGATGAAGTCAAAAGGCTTGCTGAGGAGTTTGATGATGAGAAAACAGCCTTGGAGATTGCCTCAAAAGACCACAACCTTGTAAGATTTTTCATTCCCAAAGGGGCAACATGGCCTGAGATAAGGAAACAGACAACAAAAATCGGGGAAAAGTTGACTGATGCCACTCGGGTAATTGCCAAACAAAATCCCAAATTGCAGGGTGTTATTGATATTGTTGATTTCAATGCAACTGTGAGTGGAGAAAGGATTATTGATGATGGGAAGTTAAGCTCACTTATAGAGATTATCAGCAGGCACAGGATAGGATTAAATGATGCAGAGCCTGACATTCTTGGAAGGGCCTACGAATATCTGCTTAGAAAATTTGCAGAAGGACAGGGGCAGACCGCAGGTGAATTCTACACTCCAAAAGAGGTTGGCTGGATAATTGCATATATTCTTGATCCTGAGCAAGGACAAGAGGTTTATGACCCTGCCTGCGGTTCAGGAGGCCTGCTTGCCAAATCACAACTTGCTCTTAAAGAGAAAAAGAAAAAGATTACAAAGCCGTTAAGATTGTACGGGCAGGAACAGAATCCCATTACTTATGCAATGGCTAAAATGAACATGATTATTCATGATATGGAAGGTGATATCATGATAGGAGACACTTTAAGGAATCCAAAACTTCTCAAGGCGAGCAAGCTGAAAACATTTGATTTGGTTGTTGCCAATCCGATGTGGAATCAGGATGGCTATACAGAAGAATTTTATGAGGCTGATACATTTAATCGCTTTGAGAATGGATATCCGCCTGCAAGCTCTGCTGACTGGGGCTGGGTTCAACATATGCTTGCATCTTTGAATGATAATGGCAAGGCTGCAATTGTCCTCGATACTGGCTCTGTTACGAGAGGTTCAGGAAATCAGGGAAGCAATCGCGAGAAGGATATAAGACAGAAGTTTGTTGATAATGACTGGATTGAAGCTGTTTTGTTATTGCCTGAAAATCTATTCTATAACGCTACTGGACCAGGCATTATTTTGATAATAAACAAAAACAAGCCAAAAGAGAGAAGAGGCAAGATAATATTAATCAACGCCTCTCTTGAATTCGAGAAAGGAAGGCCAAAGAATTTTATTCCTGATGACAAAATCAAGAAGATAGCAAAGGCTTTCCATGACTGGAAGAGCATAGACAAGTTCACAAAAGTAATCACAAATGAAGAGGCTGTGAAAAACGAATACAATCTCAGTCCTTCAACATATGTTGGCAACAATAAGGAAGAAGAATATCGTGATGTTGAGGAGATTCTTGTTGAGCTTGCTGAGCTTGAAGAAGATAAAACCAAAACAGACAAAGAACTGAATTCAATTATGAAGAAAATTGGCTATAAGGGGTTTTTGGGATAAGAATGAAAGATAAATCAATAACAGAAAACGAATTCAAGGAAACTGAAATTGGATTAATCCCTAACGATTGGGCTGATGGAGAAATTTTCGTAAAGTCTATTAAAAAATTCATAGATGAGGAAAAATTTCTTTTGGAAAAAGATTTAAATGAAAGAACAATTTCTTATAAATTAGCTGAATATTTACAAAAAGCGTTTTCGGATTATGATGTTGATTGTGAGTATAATCGTATGACGGATAAATATAATCCAAAGGGATATGTTAAGAAAATTCTTGAGTTAAATTCTGAAAAGGTTGAATCAGACGATGAAAGAGCCATAACTGTATATCCTGATATAGTTGTCCATAAGCGTGGAGACAATGATAGCAACCATCTTGTTATTGAACTAAAAAAGAGAGAATACGCGGAACAAAAGCGAGGAGCTGGAGAAACTTATAAACAGTTTGATTTTAAAAAACTCGCAGCTTATACAGATAAATTTAAATTAAACTATAAAATGGGTGTATACATTGAATTTGCCAAAGAAAGGATCTCAGATTTGAAATTTTTCAAAAATGGAAAACTATTTAATGAAACAAACAACAAATTTTAAAGAAACTGAGATAGGGCTGATTCCGAGCGATTGGGATGTTAAAGAGTTTAAGGATTGTGTTGATAAAGAGAGCATATCCCGAGATATAAAAATTCCCCGAGGAAAGTATAACAAGGCTGGAAAATATTCGATTATTGATCAGGGCGCTGAATTTATAGCGGGCTATACAGATGATAAAGGTAAATTATATTCTGGAAGTTTGCCAGTTATTGTTTTTGGAGATCATACCAGAATTTTTAAATTTGTAGATTTTCCGTTTTCTGTTGGTGCTGATGGTACAAAATTAATCCAGCCCAAAGATTTTCTACATCCCAAATATCTATTTTATTATTTAAGCGGATTATCTATTGAAAGCAAGGGCTACAATAGACATTATAAATATTTAAAAGAAAAGGTAATCGCTTACCCTTTACAAAAATCAGAACAACAAAAAATAGCCTCAGTACTTTCAAAAGTCCAGCAAGCCATTGAACAGCAGGATAAGATAATTCAGATAACAAAAGAGCTTAAGAAATCTCTGATGAATAAGCTTTTTACCGAGGGCTTGCATGGCGAGGAGCAGAAGGAAACTGAGATTGGGTTGATACCAAAGAGTTGGGGAGTTGTAAAAATTCAGGATTGTTGTGAAGTTGTTACAGGAGGAACGCCTAGAACAGAAGTTAAAGAATACTATGAAGGTGGAACTATAAGGTGGATGAAATCAGGTGATATTAGCGGGGGACTGATTTATGAAGTTAAAAATAGAATTACAGAACTAGGATTAATAAATTCTAATGCAAAACCAATGCCGAAAGGAACGATAGTTATAGCGTTATCTGGAAGAGGCAAGACGCGGGGAACAACTTCAATTTTAATGGTAGAGTGTTCGTGTAGTCAGTCAGTTGCAGGAATGATTCCGGATATAGAGAAGATAGATTCTTTTTATTTACATTACTTCCTGTCTTATATTTATAATAAACTTCGTAATATCACAGGTGATAAAGACAGGAGCGGATTAAATCTGGGATTGGTTAGGCAAATTAAAATAGCTAAACCGAAAGATATTAATGAACAAAAAGAAATCGCCAACATTCTCTCAAATATAGATAAAAAAATCTCTCAAGCAGAAGCCAGAAGACAAGCCCTTCAATCCCTTTTCAAAACCATGCTTAACCAACTCATGACAGGCAAGGTAAGGGTTAAAAATATGGATATCGAGGTTAATTAAGATGTCAGAAAGAAAAATTGTTCAGGATCCATTGATAAAATATGCCTCGCAGATAGGCTGGACTACTATAAGTAGAGATGAGGCTGTTGCCTTGAGGGGCGGAGAGGCAGGTTTATTTTTTTATGGTATTCTCAAGGAGCAACTGATAAAGCTGAATAAAGGCATTGTCAATAATGAGAAAGCCAATGAAATTATAAAAAAGCTCGAGAACGTAAAGAATTCAATAGAAGGCAATCAGGAAATCCTGCAATACCTTAAAGGCGAGAAATCAGTTTATTCTGACAAGGACAAACGGGAATTGAATATAAAGTTTATTGATTTTGAAGAGCTGGAAAATAATGATTTTCATGTTACAGATGAATGGCAATACACGAATGGGAAATTCACAAATCGCGGGGATGTAATATTCCTGATAAACGGCATCCCAATCATAATTGCAGAAACAAAGGGAGCAGACAAGCGGGAAGGCATTGCAGAAGGCATTGGTCAGATAAGAAGGTATCACTCAGAAACTCCTGAAATGATGACTTCCAATCAGATTTTTGATGTTACCCATCTGCTTGATTTTTATTATGGAGTAACATGGAATCTTGACAGAAAAGGGCTCTTCAACTGGAAGGATGTTGAAAAAGGCAATTTCGAGAAAAAGGTAAAATCTTTTTTTGAAAGGGAAAGAATATTCCAGTTCATCAGAGATTATATTATTTTCTTTAAGAAAGATGATGTCCTTTCAAAGATAATCCTGAGACAGCATCAGACTCGCGCAGTAGAAAAAATAATTAAGAGGGCTCTGGATGAGAAAAAGAAAACAGGTTTGATATGGCACGCTCAGGGCTCAGGAAAAACCTTTACTATGATTGTGGCTGCCGAGAAAATATTGCAGCAGCCTGAATTTGAAAAGCCTACTGTTATTATGCTCGTTGACAGAAATGAATTGGAAAGTCAGCTCTTTAGGAATCTCGATGCGTACGGCTTTAAGCTTGATGAAAGCATGAAAATAGCTGACTCAAAGAAAGACTTGCAGGATTTGCTTTCTTCTGATTATCGCGGCTTAATTGTTTCAATGATTCACAAATTCGAAGGAATGCCGAAGAATATTAACACAAGGGATAATGTTTTTGTTCTTGTTGATGAAGCTCACAGGACAACAAACAGCGATTTGGGCAATTACCTTATGTCTGCATTACCTAATGCAACTTATTTCGGTTTTACAGGCACACCTGTTGATAGGATTCTGTATGGCAAGGGCACTTTCAAAATTTTTGGCAAGGATGATGAAAAGGGCTATCTTGATAAATACTCTATTGCAGAATCAATAGAAGATGGCACAACTGTCCCCTTGCATTATGCTCTCGCGCCAAGTGAGATAAGAGTTCCAAAGGAAATACTTGAAAAGGAATTCTTTGCAATGATGGACAAGGAAGGTGTTAGTGATATCGACGAGCTGAACAAGCTGCTTGAAAGAGCTGTAAGCCTTAAGAATTTCCTGAAATCAAAAGACAGAGTTAAGAAAGTGGCTGAGTTTATCGCGAAGCATTACAAGGAAAATGTCGAGCCTATGGGATACAAGGCTTTTCTT
This sequence comes from bacterium, assembly GCA_018812485.1. Lineage (NCBI taxonomy): Bacteria > bacterium. The sequence continues at coordinate 9,371 of JAHJDO010000051.1, forward strand.
GTCGGTGTTGACAGGGAGGCATGTGCCTTATACAAGAAGGAATTGGATAAACTTTTGCCGGCAGAATATTCGGTTGTTGTTTACAGTCAGGCTCATAATGATTCTGCTCAATTGAAACAATATTATCTCAAGGAAAGTGATGAGAAGGATTTGAAGGGGAAGAAATTTCCAAAGAAGGAAAAGCTTCCAAAGATACTGATAGTTACTGATAAACTGCTTACTGGCTATGATGCACCTATCCTTTACTGCATGTATCTTGACAAGCCGATGAAGGATCATACCCTTTTGCAGGCAATTGCAAGAGTAAACAGACCTTACGAAGATAAAGAGGGATTAAAGAAACCTTCCGGCTTTGTTCTTGATTTTATTGGAATATTTGAAAGGCTTGAGAAGGCATTGGCTTTTGATTCTGATGTTGTCGGTAGTGTTATCAAAAATATTGATGTTCTCAAAGATAGTTTTGAAAAACTTATGAAGGAAAAAGCAAAGCCCTATCTTGAACTTGCAAAAGGCAAAATGGATGACAAGGATGTTGAAAAGGCGATAGAGTATTTCAGCAACAAGAACAAGAGAGAGGATTTCTATAATTTCTTTAAGCAGTTGGAAATGCTTTATGAGATTATCTCACCCGATAAATTCCTTAGGGATTATCTTAATGATTACCTCAAGATTTCATACCTTTACAGCATAATCCAGAATGCTTTTTCAAAAAGGATAATTCTTGATAAGGAATTGATGAGGAAAACCTCTGAATTGGTAAGACAGCATGTCACATCAAAGGAGATTATTTCATCAGTGAAAATCTATGAGATAAATGACAGGACACTCAAGGCACTAAAGGACGATGAAAAGTCTAACAATGTAAAGGTTATCAATCTGAGAAAGAGCATAGTTAAGTTTATTGATGAGAATGAAGATGAACAACCTTTCCTTATTCCGATAGGGGAAAAGGCACAGGCAGTAATCGAATTATATGATGACAGGAGAATCACAACACTTGATGCCCTTCGAAAGCTGGAAGAGATAATCAACGAAATAAACCAGGCAAAGAAAGAACAGGTAGAGAAAGATTTTGATGTTAATACTTTCACGGTTTACTGGCTGTTCAAGAGAAATGGCTTAAACAAGCCTGATGTTGTTGCAACGAAAGTTAATGAGGTTTTTGAGAAATATCCAAACTGGAGAGTGAACAGCGAGGAAGCAAGGGGACTTACTACACAATTATATAAGTTAATCCTTAAAGAAACTGAAAAGGAGAAAGCTGTTGAACTTGTTGAAAAGCTTTTGAAGGTTGGGAGAAAACAAAATGGCTGAAACAATGTTACAAGATATAAATAATTTTAAGTCTACTGTTATTGTATGGGCTGAAAAAATAGATGTTGAGCCGAAAGAAATTCATTTAAGGCAGATGAAAAACAAATGGGCTTCGTTATCAAATAATAGAAGATTAACCTTTAATGCAGAATTGTTAAGCAAACATAAAAAATTTGCCGATTATGTGATTGTTCATGAACTTTTACATATAAAAGTGCCTAATCACGGCAAGCTGTTCAAGAGCCTGATGCACGCTTTCATTCCAGAGTGGGAGAATCTCGCCAAAGAGATTGATTTTCTAGAATAGTATTTTAAAAAGTTCACTTTACATAGGAAGTATGAACTTTTTCATCTCATCCTCTAATTCCTATCTGGCTTATTTCCCGTCGGCAAATCTATTCTTCTAAATCTCCTTGATTTTACAGCTTGCTAAATTTTTTCTCCGTTTTTCTTCTATTTCTCATTCCCAGAATTCCACTCTTAAAACCAGCGTCGGAAGACTTAAATACATCTATTTCATTCTTATTATAGCAGTTCACCTTTCCTATGAATGATGAACAAACAAAATGACATTTACATGGATATTAGATGAAAGTAAGTACCTGAAAACAGAAGAAGTGAGAAAACTCATGGATACTTGCCGGGAATTAATGCAAAAGCATAAGAATTTCATAGCAGTAAGGAATTGCTTCATGGTTGAGCTTGGTTTATTTACAGGTTTGAGAGTAACAGAAATGGCTAATCTGAACTGCGGTGATCTGCTCATTGAAACCGAACAATCATCATTAATAGTAAGAAAAGGCAAGGG